>NZ_LNJS01000004.1:0-186460 GCF_001546925.1 Burkholderia sp. MSMB1588
ATGATGACGTTCTTCACGCCGGCCGATCACGACGCAGCCGTGCAGGCCATGCTCGCGCACCCCGATATCGGCAGCCGCCACCTGCGCGGCCGGATGAGCGGCATCAAGCGGCGCGCCCGGGCCCGCGCGGTGATCGCCTTCATCCACGCGATCGCCCCGCCCCCGCCCGATACCACGATCACCACGACGCGGCAGCTGATGCGCGTGCTGTTCGGCCACGCGGTCTCGGTCAACGACCTGCACCGGTACTTCGCGACACCGGGGCGTCGGGCGAACGATCGGGCCGACCGTGAGGCGCTGGCCGCCTGGCTGGCGGTCCACCAGGAACGGCTGGCGGCCGACGCCGAGGCCCGGATGCTCGAGCTGGAGAGCGCCTGGCAGCGGTTCACGGCGGCAGCCGCGGAGGCGGCCGGCGAGATCCGCACCGCCAGCCGGCCCGAACGGCACGGCAACGCGTAGGCGGTCATGGCCCATGCTGTACAGAGATATATCTTTATACAGCATGGGAAAGTCCATGAAAAACCCGGCCGGGGCCGGGTTGCGGAAGCATTTGCATGATCAAGCTGGCTGTCTTGGCATGCCGATAATGGGAGTGAGCGGCATGGACGATGCGCCAGAAAAAACCGGCCAGAGTCGGATCACGCTTGGTGCCGAAGCGCCGTTCAATGGTCCACGATCACAAAGACCACCGGCGGCCAGCGGACCTCGCGCTCCAGTCCGGTCACCGCAACCTGCATCGTGGCGGGATTCCATGGACGTGACCCCGAGTCGCTCACTCTCCCCTCCCCTAGGTTCACCCAGAGCTCGGCCGAGCCCCGCTTGAGCGTCACGCTGCGCAGCACCGCCTTGCCCTGCAAAGCGGCGCGATTGCCGCTCGATACGCCCACGCTGCTCGGGCCGACCAGCACCTGGATAACCTGGTTGGGATGCACCGCCTCGAGGGCCTCTACCTCGGCCTTGAGCCGTTCACGTACGGCACGATTTCTCCTGTTTGGTCGGTAGCCCGAGTTTGCCGACGGCGCCCTGGCCGGATCTCCCTGCGCGTTCGGGCTCGCGTTACGTCGCAGGGCGCAACCAGTTTTCGACTGGCAGCCCCGCGACCCGAGTAAATTCCGCCGTATTGTCGGTGACCAGGACGGCGTCCACGGCCAGCGCATGCGCGGCGATTAGCATGTCGTTGGCGCCGATCAACTGGCCTTGCTTCTCGAGCTCGGCCCGCAACCGGCCGTAGCAACGGTCTGCGTCAGGCTGCAGCGGCAACACGGTCAAGCTCGCGAGCAGTTGCTCGACGCGCTGCGCGAGCGTCGACGATCCGCGCTTCCAGACGCCAAACCGGAGTTCCGCGGCCACGATGATCGAGGTGCACACTTGTTCGGGCGGTGTTTCTCCGATGCGGGCGGCGCATGCGCCGCGCGGGTCTCGGATCACGTTCGACAAAATGTTAGTGTCGAGCAGATACAGCGTCATTCGATGTCGACCGGTTCAGCCGGCAGGTTATCGATATCGGGAAAGGTTTCGTCCAGCGGGGTCCATTGGGCGAACAGCTCACGCAGGGGCGCGGCCTCCACGGGCTCGATAATCAAGCGCCGGCCTTCCCGGTGGATAGTGACTTCCGAGACCGGTAGCTCGAACTCGCGCGGGATCCGCACGGCCTGGCTTCGCCCATTGCGAAACAGGCGCGCGTGGCGGGTGTCATGAGTTGGCATGGGAGTGGCTCCTAATCGGATTGCATATGCCACAGCATATACACACTGAAGTGAATTCGCAAACAGCTGCCGCAATGTCACCGCTACTGGCCCGCCTACGCTGCGCTGGTCGCCTAGTTCGCACGGCGGTCGCTGCTGGTGCCAACCCAGTCAGGGATTGTGACCCACCCGGACCACCGAGTGCGCCGTGGCGACCGCTAAGGAGTCGACGCGGTTCGCTACGGACTGGCGCGCAGCGATTGAACCGCATTTAATTGGGGGCCGTTATATTCTGGCGTGGAAGACGATCCCTTCAACCATCTGTCGGAGTTTTGTGTCTGAAGCGCCCCCGAAAACAGCCAGCCTCTGTATTGGCTCCACATCCCGCTGGCCGCGCCCCGCGGCCATCTTCTTGGTCGTGCGTATGAGCACGGGCCCGAGCCTCAGCCTGTCTCCGTACTGGGTAAGCGGACCGTATTACATACCCGTAAGCCGTTTCCGCAGCCACACGCGGCCGTCAGCTCGTCGGCGGTTCACCAGTGGCTTCTTTTCGATCCGATGCCTTCGGCCGAAGCCGAGGCGCTGTACAAAGAGTTCATCACGAAATTGCCTGTGTTGTCCCTACGCATGAGCGCATCGTTCAGGATCGGCCCGTGGACCGACCTGAGCGTCGCCCGCCAGGACACCTACAACGGCCCAATGCCGACGCTGATTGCAGCTGAACATGTGCCGGCCCCCTTGTGGGCGGAGACGTCGATCAGTAACAGCAAGGTCGGAGGGAGGCTTGGCTGGATAGTTGTCCGGTGGTCGAAGACCCTCGCTTGATCGCTGCCCTTGAGCTGTACGTCAGTGCAAATGATGATTCGATGGCCTGTTCCCAGTTCTTGACGTACCTCACTATCCTCGACTCGCTTGCCGAGCAGTGGCCGCGCGAAGCAGCCGCAATCCAGTGGATTGAAGACCGGCTGAAGGATGCCGCTGTCGTCGCTGATCGGGGGTTGGGCGACGCGCTGAGGAATCTCAAGAGGATTTACCACAGTAAAGCGGTCCGCGAGTTGGTAGGCCGTGCCGCAATTGCTAAGGGTCTGGATACCGCCACCACGAAAGCTCTAATGAAGAAGGCGGGTGATCTCTACACAGTGCGGTCGCAGTTGTCGCACGCGGGGAACACCGACATTCCCGATGTACAGTAGTCTGCGAGGAACCTAGCCGAAGTCGTCCTCAACCAGGCGGTCCTGCAGCCGTCTCTTCTCGACGTCCCGATGGATTCGGACGCCAGCACCGCGACTTAAGGCTGCGGGCATCCGCCTGAATGTGAGGGTGATCGAGCATTCGCATAGTCGCTCACGCGCTCAAGCACTATAGCGTTCTCATTAACCCTGGTGTCCCCAATGGGGACACCAATTACCCCCTCGCAAAGCGTGTGTCCCCATTGGGGACACGGAACCGCTAGTAAAAAAGCCCGCGCGCGGCGGGCTTGTGTGAGGGACTCAGTCTGGCTCAGAAAATAGCTGTGAAATAAGCGCCCGTATCTTCTCTTCCTTTTCCGTCGTCAGCATCCTCGCTTTGATCTTCACCGTAAAGTTGCCTGCGTCCCGCGTGATCGAGCCAGCCTGGCTCTTTCCCGCAAAAATCTTTTCGATCGTTCGATCGCTCACGGCACCTGCCTTACCGTCATTCTCGATTGCGAGCTTAATTGCGTTCGCAAGCTTCGTCTGATCGAGCTCACCAGCAACCACCTGTGCCCATAGCTCCCCGGCAATCTCGAATGCGCGCCCCTCACGATTTCGTAGTACCGCAACAACATCCTCGGCCGCATGGGCGCCAAGTAGGCGAGGCTGAAGATCGAGATCCTTGATAACGAATTCGGGCAAATCGCCGAAGGCTAAATACCGATAGAGCTCCGAACGAGAAATCCCGAGCGCCTCCGCCATACGCTTCCGGTTCGGAAATTCCTTCTCTGTGTTCCGGATAGAGCGCGCAATCTCGTAGTCGGTCAGACCGTCTCGAACGACGTTTTCGACCAATGCGAGCACCGCCATATCTCCGTCCGAGACGTCGGCGATCACCGCCTTGATCGCTTCTTTCCCGATCATCTTGTGCGCACGCCACCGTCGCTCGCCAGCCACGATTTGATAGCCCGACACCACCTTACGAACGACAATCGGTTCAATCAGACCCGACTCGCGGATTGATTCCGCGAGCTCGGTGAGCTTCGCCTCATTGAAAATCCGGCGAGGCTGCCACGGATTGGGCACGATATCCGCGACAGGCAACTCGTGCGAAGTGGTGCTCCGCTCAAGCTCCAAGATACGCGCCTGCGCGGTCGCCAGTGCCCCCGCCATTCCAGGAGCAGTTCTTGGGGTAGCGGGCTTCTCCGGTTGCTCTGTGAGCTCAATGTCCTTGGCCGCACGCAGACCCGCCGTCTTGCTCATCATCCGTTCTCGCAGATTACTCATGCCTCCGCCCTCCAACGTGCGACCGACTGATTGTCGATCCATTTACAGTGGTCCATCAACGGTTGTTTCACGCGCGCCAAGGTCTTCGCGACGCCATCCGATCTCGAGAGATCGAAGACCGTCGACAGGGCAAGCGCCCCATTGCTCATCACTGAGCTAGCGGGAATTTCGGTTGCCGAAAGCCAGTCGCCGTATGCCCGCTGAGCCCACACTCGGACCGCCGGCGCAGACGACACCGCCCCGTAGTCCACCTTCGAGAGCAATACGGAAATGAAGTCATAAGTCTTGTCGAGCTCATGGTCAACAAAGCCCGCTGCAATCTCGGAAAACAGCGACCAGAACGACACCGAAGAGATGAAATCTAGACTTTCCGGAACCAGAGGCATGACCATCGCGTCGGCAGCCATGAGCCCGTTCAGCGTTAAATAAGACAGGGACGGAGCAGTGTCGAGGATGATGTAGTCGTACTCAGAACGAAGTGGCTCGATACCGCGACGAAGAACTGACCAGAATTCGTACTCGGGATTCTCCTTCTGAGCTGTCGGCAGGTGGAACTCTGCATCATGCAAATAGTTGTGTGCGGGAATGACGTCGATCCCATCCCAGTAGGTCGATTGGACCATTGAGGCGAGCCCCCCCTCAATGGAAGGATCGTAGATAAATGGAAGCACTGTGTCTTCCCACGTCACATCCTTCTCTGCGTACAACCCACAAAGCTCCGATAGGGAGGCTTGGGGATCGAGATCAATGACGAGGACCCGGCGACCACGCAAGCTAAGTGCCTGCGCCTCGCACATCGTGATTGTCGTCTTAGTCGAACCGCCCTTGAAGTTTGCCGTGATCAGGACCCGGCCGCGATGCTTACCCTTCCCAGTCACGAGCGCGGTCTGAAAGATGTTCGAAGCCTTCTGTACCCATATGCGTGCTTCAGCCAACGTGAAGATGCGAGCACGTCCCGAACCATGCGCTTCGCCAGGAGGCAATTCACCGCCTCCCTTCGTTGCCATGTAGTTGATCTTCTGGCGATCAAGGCCACACATCTCGCTCAATTCGCCGATCGTAAATACCGGCGGATTTTTGCGGGGCCGCGGCGCCAAGATGTCCTCACGAAGCTCGTCGGTCATCACGGACAATCGCTTTGCGAACTCGCCGAGTTGAGATAGCTTCACCTGCCGCTCGACAGCGGGCAACTCGCTCACTTTCATTAGATGCTTCCTCTTGAGTTCAATGGTGAGGTGTTTTTTCTACGCTCACCGCAGATTTATACGGTTCTGCAGTTTTCCAACATGAACCGTAGAATACCCGCTAGACCGAAGAATGGCTATGTAATTCGCGTCTGGATCCGAATATCCGCCAGCTTGGCTCCAAATCCCGGCGCTCGTGGGCTTTTTGAGCCGTCCAACGGCACGAGGGCGGCTCACGGTGAGGTGAATTGTGGGGCGACCCGCAGACGTAACGCCTTGCTTGCCGCGCCATAACGCACAGTTTTCCTCACCTTGGGCCGCCGATGTTGGAGGCAAGTTGTCCGCGCTAAGACGGCCGCACAATACACCTCACCATCGATTGCGGTATGTAGACCTCGCTAACCCTTGAAAGATCAGGTAGCGCAGGTCTTCAGGTCTGTGCCGCACTCGCTCGCCCAGCCTGGCTCTTTTCTAGTACGGGAGGCGTTCTTGTTTGCCCGGTTAGTTGTTGTTGTAGTTAAACAAAACCCACCAACCACAAACAGCGCGACTGCATTCGTTATAAATCAATGCCTTGGGCACGCAAGGTGAGGGATTATGTGCTGAAGGCGCTGTGGATTGAGAGTCAAGGTGAGAAGAAGTCCACAGAATGGTGAGAGAAATTGGCGGCTATGGTGAGGTGTTTGGGCGGAATGGTGAGGGGAATGGGCTCAAAGGTGAGGTGATCTGTGGGTCTTCCATGGCGAAGGTGAGGTTGTATGTGTTGACAGGTCACTTTGTCACCGGTACCTTACGCGCCAATATGACAAATGCAGCGTGATGGCGGAGGACGGCATGGCGGAAAGAGGGCAATTGGCGACGTCTCAGCAGTTGGCGCTTGCCCTGTTCGACGATGCGTCGGCCGAAGGGCTGCCGGTCGATAGCGCTCGGTCAGACATTGGTTTTTCCCGCAATAACGTCCTCATTCGTATCGTCGACCTAGGCGTGGCCGCCCGCCGCTTGATCGACGCAGCATACTTCATTGTCGCCTACGACGACCGGCCCCGTGACCTCTACGACGTGGAGCTGGACTATTTCAAATGGCTCATGCGCTACTCGAGCCGCAACAACACTCACCTGGAGCAGGTAATCACCGAGGCGCAAAAAGCCCTTATTCAAGCGACGGCACCGGCGGAGCCAGACGGTGAACGGCCCTTCGGCTCAACACAACTGATCGGCCGGATCTCCTACCAGGGCGGCCGCTTTCAATTCCGTGTTCCGCCCGATCTGATTGGAATTATCCGAGGGAAGGGTAAGTCGCACTGGTTGAGCCTGCGTATCACCTCGATGTTCACCTTGTCCTATGCACGCGTGATGTACGACCACTTGCTGCCGCACGCAGACGAAGGACAGACCGACTGGATCCCGCTTGATGAACTGCGTGGATGGCAGGGAGAGATGGGCGCGAATGCGCAGGTGTTCAAGTACTTTAAACGGGACTGGCTCGAACCCGCAGTGCAGCAGATCAACGAGGTTTCTGACCTCTCGTTGGCGTACGAAACGCGGAACCTGCCGGGCTCGCGAAAAATTGGCAGTCTCCGATTCCGTATGAGCCGCAAAGATCTCGCCGAGCGGGTGCTGCATACGCACGAGCACGCAAAGGAGATTTATCAAACTCTAAAGCAAGAGTTTGGCCTTTCGACAGCGCAGTTCAATCAGATCGTTGGCGATCGAGACACCTACACCGATGAACGTCTCGAGCAAGCGATCGACCGTACTCGCTTCAGCTTGAAGTTGGGCAAGGTGACGAAGAGTCCGGCAGGCTTTTTCATGAAGGCCCTCAAGGAAGGTTGGGCGGTCTCCGATGCTGAGCGCGAGATGGTGCAAGTTCAGCAGTCCTTCATCGAGCGTGAGCAACAAGAGACTGAAGCGAAGGCGCAAGCTCAAAGCCGTATGGCACTGCAGGCCGCGGCACAGGAGGTGAGCGCGCAGGAACGGATGGGCGAGGAAGTTCGGCAGGGCTGGGACGCATATGAGGCCGCGACGCCGGAGCAAAGAGAGGATTGGCGTCGAAACTACAAACGCTCACCAGCAGCGAAGCTCACGCTGCGTCGCTTGAGTATCGATCCGATGGCCGACTTGAATGAGGCCTCGCTCTCGCAACATGAGGCTCTCCGAGCAGCATTCTCCCTCTACGTTTTTATGCAAACGCGCGCGATCCGTGCAAACGCCGGCTAAGGGCGCGGTGAAGGTAAGGGATAGCCGAAGCCGTAGAGCGCAACAAATGTGTCAATCCAGAATCCCCGCGGCGTAAGGAAGTTGCCTCTCGGATTGACAGTTTTATTTCCGGTCCGAACGAAAGAAAAGTGTCACTTCGCCTGAGTTCGGATTGAACTTGTCAACTCGCATCGCCGGCCGCTTCGCGGCTCCGAGAGGGTTCAAGGCTTGTATAACGTACATTTCTAACGCTAGACAATACGTTTTGCGACGGCTCGTGGACAGCTATCCACGAAAATTCATATGATCGCCGCTAAACAGCCCGGACGGGTCCTGGCCGCCGGGCCGGTCGTCGGCCCGCCCGCGGCCGGCCGGGCATCGGCTGCGCCATTCAGACCAGTCAGGAAGTCGTTGATTCGATGGGCGATTGTTTGAGGGGCAGACCGCTAACCCTTGTCGCGCCGAGGCCACTCTACCCCGGGAAACGGCACGACAATCACTGGGCCTTACCCATTGGCGGCTTTGCGCGGTCGCCCACCCTTGCGTCCGTTCTCGCGCGCGGCATTCGCCTTTGCAGCGCTGCGCGCGCGTCCGCCGGCCATGCCGAGTTCGCGCGCCATCCAGTTCTTCGAACCGAAGACCCCTTGCAGCAGCGCCGGCACGTAGATGTCGGCGTCGAGCCGCGGCCAGTGCAGACCAAGCCCGGCCGGGCTGATCTCGATGAGCGCCAGATCCTCGGGCGTCGCACCGCTCAGGCCTTCGGCCAGTGCCGCCGGAAAGGCAATCTGCACGCCCGTGTTCAGCTTCACCACCACGCGGGCGCTGCGGCGATCGTAGCGGGCCGCCACGGCATAGCCGTGCTCGCGCAGCGCGTGCATTCGCGCCTGCGCTTGCTCGAATTCGCGATCAGTAACGGCCATGAAGGTCTCTCCATTCATTGCAAAGGGCGAGGAGGACGTCCGTGAGGGTAGCCTCGATGCGCGTGACCTCGGTTCGGCTGAAGCCGTAGCTCTCACGCAACCGGGGCGGGCCATCGGGGCAATGCAGGACGAACACCGCTTCGCCGTCCGCTCCTCTGACGTGGACATGCGCGGGTCGATGATCGTTCGGGTAGATGACCACGCGCAGGCCATCGAAGCGGTGTACGGTCGGCATGACGTCATTTTACACAAACCCAACCGCCTGGGATAGGCGCCGTGCCGATCCAATCAGCCCCGAGTTGACACCTGCGGAGAAGCGCGCCGGTGACGACTTTAATTCGCTTGCCCAACCATATGATTTTTACGAATTTTTCCAAGCCGACCCTCGCTGGGCCTGCCAGTTGACATCTTTATTTCGGAAACGGTGACGACTTTATTTTGGTCTACGCGAACAGCTCGGTGAACAGCGGCTGCTGGACACTCACCACCATGTCGTGCGCGACGTTCGCGAGCAGCACCGAGCAGATCACGATCCAGACGGTCGCGCGCCTCGCGCGCGACGAAGAACGGCACCGCGCACGCGAGCCCGACGAGCGCGCCGGCGATGTAGACGCGGCGCAGCCCGAAGCGGTCGGCGAGCCACGCGAAGCACGGGATCGTCACGCCGCTCAGCGCGCCGGTGAGCAGGCCGATGTTCAGGAACAGATCGCGCGACATGCCGAGGTTCGACGTCGAATAGCTGAGCGCGAACGCGGTGACGATATACATCGTGAACAGCTCGGCGAGACGCAGCGCGACGATGTAGACGAACGCCTTCAGATGACGGGTGAGCGCCTCGCGCACCGGCAGCTTCAGCCGGCGGCGGCCGTGCTCGACCTGCTCGACGAATGCCTGCGATCCGTCCATGCTCGCGCGCACCCACAGGCCGATCAGCACGAGTCAAGCGCCAGCCCGGCGAGATCTTCTTCGAGATCGTCCAGCGGCAGGGGCATCAAGGTTTCGGCGAGGGCAATCTGCGCGCGCTCGCGCGAGGCACGGCGCGCGCGGTTGGCGTCTGCGGCTGCCGCGCTCAGACCGAGCGCGGCAGCGGCGCGCAGGCGTCGCCCGGCGCGCCGTTCAGCGTGCGCGCGAGCGTATCGGCGAAATCGCCGATGCACGCGCTGTTCAGCAGCAGGTGCGGCGCGATGTCCGCGCAGAGGCGGTGCTGGAGCTGCGCGACCACGCGCTGCGCGGCCTGGAGCGAGCCGCCGATCGACAGGAACGCGTCGTTCATCGCGGCGTCCGGGCGATCGAGCACGGCCCGCACGACGGCGAGCACCGCGTGGTCGATACGCTGGACGTGCGGAACTTCGACGTGGGGCGTCATGGTCTTCCTCCGAAGAAAAAACGGGGAGCGGCGGCTCCCCGTGGGCGGTTTTCCGTCTTCGCGCCGCGGCCGTGCCGGGCTCGCGCCGGATTACGCGCCGGCGTGGCGCACGAACGGCACGCCGCGCGCGTTGCGTTCGACCCGGCGGTTGTGCCGGAAGCCGTCCTCGCCCGACACGAGCACGACGCCGTACTTGTCGAGCTTCACTTCGCTGCCGTATTCGCTGACGGTATCGGTATCCGGATAGATCTGGACCGCTGCGGGCACGTATCGGCATGCGTAGCCGAGGCGGGTGCGATCCTTCGTCGAGTTCGGGAACGACGAGTGCATCAGCGTCGACCAGAAGATCACGAACTCGCCCGGCTTCATCTTGATCGACACCGCGTTGCGCTCGTCCGGCTTCCAGTCCGGGTCCTTCTGCAGGCTGCGGTAGTCGTAGCCGAAGAAGCCGCGCTTGATGCCGTCCTTCTCGAGCGCGTTGATGTTCGTCGGATCGAAGGTCATCTTCTTCGATTCGTCGTAGAACATTTCCTCATGCGTGCCGGGCATGAAGCGCAGGCAGCCGTTTTCTTCATCGCAATCGGTGAACGCGGTCCACACCGTCACCGCGCCGCCGAAGCGGCCGTCGCCGGGCCACACCACCTGCGGCTTGCCCGACGCGTGCGCGAACGTGTCGGCCTGGTGCCAGTCGGTGCCTTCGTCGCCGGGGTATTTCGGGAACATCTCCGAGCGCCAGCAGATGAGGTCCGGGCCCAGGATCGCATTGAGCTTGTGGACGATCTCCGCGCGCATGATGTGCTCGCTCAGCAGATTCACGTCCAGATGCCGGTCGTAGTTCGCGATCGGGCTGTTCGGCGGCAGCTCGTAGATCGCGTATTCGCGGTCGAACAGTTGCGCGCGGATCTGCCGGTAGCGCTCGCGCGCTTCGTCCTCCGAATAGAGTTTGAACGGTCCGATGTAGCCCTGCTCGCGGAAGCGGGCGATTTCGTCGGGCGTCAGCTTGAATTGCGACATGGTGTTGTTCCTCTGGATCCTGGTTGTGGCTCGTTTGGCCTGTTCGTGCTTGCGCTCGTGCGCGTGTCGAGCGGCCGGCGCCGGCGCGATGCGCGGGCATGCCGTCGCGCGCCGCTGCGCCGCGTCGCTCGTCACGACGCGGCGGCCGCGGCCTCCCGATAAACCTGCGACCACCCTTGAACGGTGGGCGCCGCCATCAGCTTGCTCGTCGGCACCTGGCGCTGCACCAGTTGCTCGATCTGGATCTGCAGCTCGACGATCGTGAGCGAGCTCACGCCGCGCTCGAAGAAATCTTCGTCAGACTGAAGATCGGGAATCCCGAGCACGCTGCGGCAGGTGTTGTGAATCGTTTCGGTGATGTCTATCGTGTGGGTCATGGCTTCTATATGAACGCGTCCCGTTTGCAACAGTTTTCGTGTGTTTTAACGGACAGGATGGGCTGCAGCTCTATATCCGGCCTTGTTGCAGCCGGTCCTGCCGCTGCGGGCCCCTATGAAATACGCTGACTCGCACCTCATTCTCCTGGCGAGCTTTCGGAGCTCTTCAAGCCATTCAGGTTTAGCGAGTCCCGGTCCTACCTGATTTGTCATCACACTCGATTGCTGCGCAACCTTTCGACGTTCACCCTGTGTTAAGCGTTGATCTTTCTACTCTTGCGTGAGCCACTCAAGCTGGCTTCACGCTCACGTAGTCCTTCCGGTACGGCCGGTCATGAGCGAGCACCGCCCAGATCGTCCGCGCCATCTTGTTGGCCAGCGCCACGATCACCCCATTCGCTGGCCGCCGTTTCTTCATCTGCTCGACCCACGGGCCGGGCTCCTTCGCATGACTCAACACGCTTCGCGCGCCGTGAATCAGCAGTGTTCGCAGATAGGTGTCGCCGCGCCGGCTGATCCCGTGCAGGTTCACCTTGCCGCCCGAGCCGGTCTGCTTCGGTACCAGGCCGGCCCACGCCGCAAACTCGCGCCCCGAACTGAATGCCTTCGGATCGCCCATCATCGCCACCGCCGCTGTTGCCGTCAGCAGCCCCACGCCGGGAATCTCGCTGATCGCCGCAACCGCTTCATCCTCCTTCTTCCATTCACGCATCCGGCGTTCGATCTCGGCGATCTGCCCGTCCAGCCTCGCCAACCCGCTCCACTGCTCCCGCGACGTATCGATCAGCGCCGCCGGCAGGCGCTCCGCGAGCCGGTCAAGTGCCGCCGGGATGGCCTTGTCCAGTTTCGCTCGCCCCCGGCTCATCACCTCGCCGTATTCCGTCAGTAACCCGCGCAGTCCGTTGCCCTGCATCGTGCGGAACTTCACCAACTGCTCGCGCATCCGGTGCAGCGCCAGCATCGCCTGCTGCATTTCCGTCTTCATCGCCACCGGCTTGCCCGGCTGCTGCACCGCCAGCCAGATCGCCCGCGCGTCCGCCGCATCATTCTTGTTGCGGATGTTGAATGCCTTCACGAACTCCGCTGGCATCAGCCTGACCTCATGACCCAGCCGCGTCAGTTCCCGCGCCCAGTGGTGTGCGCCGCCGCACGCCTCCATCCCAATCAGGCACCGCGCACGGTTCGCGAAGTGCTCCAGAAACTTCGCCCGCTTGATCGGCTTGTTGACGATCTCTCCGCTGCCCTGAGCGACGTAATGCACCTGGAACACGTTCTTGGCGATATCTACGCCCACTGCCATACTGTTCATCGTGGATCCTCCGGTTGCCGGGAAATGCGTGCATTTTCCACTTGGGCACTTCGATGCCGTTGGCCCGTGAGGATCCACCCACTTCCTCTGCTCTCACGGTTTCGGGTGGGACGCGTTCATTTCAATTCTCCGAGGGTCGAGGTCTCGCTGACCGGCAGCCGGTGGCGATCGAGCTTGCCGTTCGCGTTGAGCGGGATGTGCTGGAAAATCCGGATGTCGTCGGGAATCTGGAACGGCGGCACGCGCTTGGCCAGTTCGCGGCGAACGTAGGCCTTCATGTCCGGTTCGGCGCGGCCGGATTGGACAATCGCGCTGAGGCGCTTCTCGCCGGTCGCTTCTTCGGATACCTTGACGAGCGCCTCCTCGACGCCGGGAATGCCGGCGAGGACGGATTGCAGCTCGTCGAGCGACACGCGGTAGCCGCGTATCTTCACGAGCAGGTCGCTGCGGCCGAGGAACTCGATCACGCCGTCCGCCCGGCGCCGCGCGCGGTCGCCGGTGCGATAGAGCCGGCTGCCCGTCGCCGGGCAGTCGACGAACGCGGCGCGCGTCGCGTCGGGCGCGTTCAGGTAGCCGAGCGCGACGCCGAGGCCGCTTGCGCACAGCTCGCCTTCTTCGCCGTCAGGCACCTCGCGCAGCGCGGCGTCGAGAATGCGAACGTCGGTGCCCGCGATCGGCCGGCCGATCGGCACCGTACCGGTCGGCCGCCGGTCGGCCGTCATCACGTGGCAGCACGTGAACGTCGTGTTCTCGGTCGGGCCGTAGCCGTTGATGACGGTGATCGACGGGAACGCGTCGAACACCGCGCCGATCGCGGCGGCGCTCAGCACGTCGCCGCCCGCGAGCACGACGCGCAGCCCCGCCAGCATGCCGACGAAGCGCCGCGCGACCAGATGGAACAGCCCCGCGGTGAGCCACATCACGCTTACTTGTTCGCGCGCGATGAGCCGGCTGACGGCGTTCGGATCGAACGTGGCGTCCTCGTAGATCGCGAGCCGCGCGCCGTTGAGCAGCGCGCCCCAGATCTCGAACGTCGATGCGTCGAACGTGATCGGCGAGAGCAGCAGCAGCGTGTCCTCGCGCGTGATCCGGATATAGTTCGTTTCCCTGACGAGCCGCGCGACGCCGCGGTGCGCGACGATCACGCCCTTCGGCCGGCCGGTGCTGCCGGAGGTGAACATCACGTACACCGGCGTTTCCCCGTCGTGCCCCGCATCGACTTCGGGCCCCTCGTCATCGCGTGCGGCCGACAGATCGTCAGCGTCGATCACGCACAGCGCGCCGCCGCGAAACGCCGCGGCGTCGGCCGCGCGCGCGAGCGCGTGCCGCGCGCCGCTGTCGCTCGCATAGCCGCGCTTGATCGCGTCGGAATACGCGGGATCGACCGGCACGAACGCCGCGCCGGTCTTCATGATCGCGAGCATCGCGATCACCGCGTCGACCGAGCGCGGCAGGCAGAGCAGGACCCGGTCGCGCGGCCGCACGCCGCTGTCGAGGAGGCGTCGGGCCAGGCGGTTCGCGCATCGTTCGAGCTCGCCGTACGTGAGGCGCGTGTCACCGCTCGAGAGCGCGAGCGCTTCGGGCGCAAGGCGGGCTTGCGAAGTGAACAGACGATTGACGCTGGTTGAGGTCACGGATTCTCTCGCGTTCGGGAAGGCTAATGCCCGCCGGGCCGGGGGCGATGGCGTTCGGCGTCGGCCGCTCACGAATGGCGCAGCGCGCCGGCGGCCGAATCGGCGGCCGGCTCGATGTCGAGCGCTTGGAGCGTGATGTCGTCCACTTCGATCCAGCACGCGAACACCGGCTTGCCTTCGATCAGCCGCGGCGGACCCGCGCGGTGAATATGGACTTTCAGACGGTTGAGCAGCCGCTCGACCGCGAGCGGCGAAACGGTGATCAGCCGTTTCACGCCGGCCGCCTGCGCAAAGCGGACGATTTTCGCGAGCAGGATGCGCGTATTGCGGTGAGCCTGCCGCAGCGCGTCCGGCCCTCCGGAGAGGATCGACGACGAAAATCGCGAGATTTCCCACACGTGCGCCGAGCAGGGCGGCGCCGCGTCGCCCATCAGATCGGGGAACACCTCGCCGAGCAGGTAGGGCCTCGTCGTGGGCAGCAGGCGAGCGCATCCGCAGATATCGCCGGACTCCGTTTTGCCGACCACGTAAATCGTATCGGGACGATCGAATTGATCGATCTCGAGCCCATCGACCAACGGCAATGGCCAGCCGAGTTTCTCGATGAATATCGCCCGACGATAATTGCCGAGTGCTGCCTTGACGGTGGAATCCAGTCGCGCAGCGCTTATGACGGTCGTATCGATCATGTGTGCGTACTCTCTTTAGATGCGCACATTAGAGACGATGTGAGAATTTTGCAAAACTACGATTTTCTACAGGTTTCGAATTTCAATCATGAATCAGCGGGACGAGCAATCCGCGCCAATCGAATTTGGTCAGCCAATCCAATAGACATTGCCGGGTATTTGCCGGGCCGACGTCATAGCCTTTGGCGCTGATAATCATCAGATTCGATGTCAGGCTGTCCGGGACGATTCGCCAAATCTTCTCGACGTCGACGAACCACGACCAGCCGAGCGTCGTCGGCGCGGCCCCGTGCGCGTCGATCCATTCGCAATAGCCGGCGCGCAGCGCGCAAGTGCCGAGGTCCCAGAGCTCGGAGAGGATCTGATCGTCCGCGGCCGCGCAGATCGGCGCGAGCGACACGCGCGCCAGTTGCGGCAGCGACAGGCGAACGTATCCGTCCCGGTCGGCGGCCGCCGGTGCGGATGAAGCCGGAGCTAGGCGTTGGGCCACGTAATACCTCCTTCCGACGCGCGGGGTGCGGTGCATTGCCTGCCCGCGCCGGTGGTTGAATGAGCGGCGAGCTGCCGCGCATGCGCGGCGGCCGCGGCATACCGGGACACAAGCCCGCGCGGCGTGCCGCGGACATCGGCGCCGCGGCGCGAACGTGACGGAACGGCGTCCATGCCGCATCGTGGCGGGCGTGAATGACGGACGGACATATCGCGTGACGCCGATCGGCCCGGCGTAGCGCGGCGGCAATGTCGTCAATGCGGTGGCAATGCGGCGATAAAGCGTTTTGTTCGGCGGATTCTGCCTAATCGATGATCGATGCGCAAGCAATTAATTGCGTCTGAAATGCGGTCCGCGCGGAATTGAACTGGCATTCGGCGAGACGGTTTTCATGGGAATACGATATGAATTCATGGCGTAACGCGCCGCTATCCGTATTGCTTTAACCAATCTCCATTCTGGCGTTTCACGATGTTCGATATAAAAGAAGCCGACCGACTATCAGATTTGATAGTTGTTCCGGCCGAGGCTTTGCATTGTACTGACGCGGCTTTGGCGGCCGAATGTCGGCCGGGACACGAACGCTGTCGGATCGCCCGCCATCATGCCGGTCGAGCCGAGGAGGATCCGGATGGTTATGTGGTTATTGCAGCTCGCGGCGATCATCGCCGCGTGCGCCTGCTTCGGTTGGCTCGCGCAACGCGTCGGGCAAGCGAAAGTGGTCGGCGAGCTGGCCGCGGGCATCGTGCTCGGCCCAGCCGTGCTCGGCGCGATCGATTCGAACTTTCATGCGATGATCTTCGGCCCCGCCGCGTCGTCGGGCATGGCGCAACTGGGCGAGGTCGGCGTGATCGCGCTGATGTTCCAGATCGGGCTGCACATGAATCTCGGCGGCGCGCCGACGCTGCGTTCGCTGAGGAAGATGCCGCCCGCGGTGGTGGTGGCCGGAATCGGCATGCTGCTGCCGCTGGCGGGCGGCATGGCGATCGGCTATCTGTCGCACGACGCGCTCGCGCCGCGAATCGCCGCGTGGCCTTACGTGCTGTTCTGCGGCGTCGCGCTGTCGGTCTCCGCGCTGCCGGTGATGGCGAGAATCGTCATCGACATGGAGCTCGTCGATGCGCCGCCGTCGCTGCTCGCATTGTCGGCCGCGATGCTGACCGACCTCGCGGGCTGGATCATGCTCGCGTTCGTCTCGGCCATCGCCGTCGCCGGCGCGGATGCCGCGGGGCCGTCGCATATCGTCGTCGGCATCGCCGCGTTCCTGCTGCTGGCGAAGCTCGCCGCGCGGTTCGTCGTCACGCCGCTCGCCGCCGATGCGGCGAAGCGGGCGTCGCCCGCGAGGCTGATGAGCGTCGTCGTGCCGTACGTGCTGGCTTGCGCGTGGGCGACCACGGCGATCGGCGTGCACAGCGCGTTCGGCGCGCTGCTCGCCGCCGTGATGCTGCGCGGCGTGCCGGGGCTGCAGGCGCAATGGGAGCGCCAGATGGAAGGCTTCGTGAACGCGGTGCTGCTGCCCGTGTTCTTCGTCCATTCGGGACTGCGCGTCACCTTCGACAGCTTCGACGGCGCCTCGCCGTGGCTGTGGCTCGTGCCGTTCCTGTGCGTCGCGTTCGTCGGCAAGTTCGGCGGCGCGTATCTCGGCGCGCGCCTCTGCGGAATGAACCGGGGCGACGCGGCGCTCGTCGGCTCGCTGATGAACACGCGCGGGCTCGTCGAGCTGGTCGTGCTGTCGGCGGGGCTGCAGATCCATGCGCTGTCGCAAAGCGCCTATGCGGTGCTTCTGCTCGTCGCGCTGACGACGACGGCGATGACGACGCCGTTCGTCCGGTTGTGGCGGCGCGCGGTATTGCGCCCCGCCTGACGCCGCGACGCTCGGTTGCGGCGGCCCCTCATCCTGAACGGCTTTCTCACATGAACAGAAGATCGATCATCGCCGACGACGGGCGCGAGCTGAACGCGTTCGTCGCCTGCGCCCATCCCGATGCGCCGGTTGTCGTGGTCGTGCTGCCGTTCGGCGCGCGGCACGCGATGCTGAACGGGTTCTACGACGCGCTTCGGTCCCGCTTCACCGTCGTGACGTGGGAGTCGCGATTCGTGCTGGACGTCGAGCGCGACGACGACGAGGCCGGCATCGCCGCGCTGACGCACGCGCGCGATCTGGCGAGCGTCATTCGGGCGACGGCGCGACGCGGGCGGCACGACCCCGTCGACGTGATCGCCTATTGCTCGGGCGCCGGTGTCGCGCTGCTGGCGGCGCAGCATTATCCGGACGCGATTTCGCGCCTCGTGCTCGTGAGCGGCGAATATCTGTTGCCGGCTTCGGTCGCCGCGCAGACCGACATCCAGCGCCAGATGGACATCTTCCTGTCGCTGGCGGCGAAGAGCCGTTCGGTCGCCGGCTCGATTCAGGAGAAGATCGCCGCGGCGCAGGAGCGCGGGCAGACCGGGTTTCATACGCATCTGCGCGAGCCGTTTTCGTCGGCGCTGCATCTGCACCGGTATGGGATCAACTACCTCGCGTACCGCGGCGTCGACCTCAGGGAGGTGGCGAGGCAGGTCGCGCATCCGGCGCTGTCGATCGTGTCGACGGCGGACATGCACGTCGATCCGGCCGGATCGCTCGACATATCCCGCCTGTTGCGTCGTTGCGCGCGCAACGTTTGCGTGACGGGCGATCACTACGAAATCTGCCGGGGCAATGCCGATATCGTCGACAGCGTCGTCGCGTTCCTGGTCACCGGCGAGGCGACGCTTCGCGAGGCGCTCTGATGCGGATTCGGAATGTTCCGATCGAATGAGCGTGCGAGCCGGCCGGGTCCGGCACGCGCGAAGCGCGGGGGGCGTTCGGGGGCGAGGCCGAGGTCGCGGTCGTCATGACGAGGCCGTCACAGCATCCCCATCAACGCGGCCTTGGCCACGGCCTGTATCTTGTTCGTGGAGCCCAGCTTGGAGACGATATTCTTCACGTGAAAATTGACGGTGCTCTCCGAGATGCTGAGAATCAGCGCGATTTCGTACGCTGTCTTTCCGTCGGCGGTCCATTTCAGCACATCGGTCTCGCGGCGCGTGAGGTCCGGATCGAACTCGTCGGCGGCAGGCAGGAACGGCGCCATCGACGCATGAGCGACATTGGCGAGCCAGTGCACGATGCTCTCGTTGCGAAGCTTCTCCGCGGTGTCGATCGGGCCCTGCGTTCTCGACAGCGACAGCACGCCGATCGCGCCGTCCGCGCCCCGCGACGCGGACGACCAGCCGTGGGCGATGCCGAACGACAGCGCCTCCGCCCAGAATGCGCTTTTCGATGCGTTGGCGGGCGCGCTCCAGGTCACGGGCCGGTCGCTGCCGAGCGCGGCCTTCACCGCGCCGTCGACGTTTGCGAATCGCGCTTCGATATAGCGTTCCTGCCATCGGGCGGGATAGTTGGACACCATGAGAATCTGTGGATTGCTGATCGGAAAGGGGCGGCGCATGCCGTAGGCGGCATATTCGTAGCCGAGCGTCGCGGCCGCGCGGGTCAAGACGGAAATGACGTGCTTTGGGTTCTCACTGCGGGAAAATTCGTTTAGCCAAAATTGAAGAAAGTCGTGCATCTCCATATCCTCGCATTGAAATACTGAGAAAAAACAGTATTCAGATGCCGACCTCGATGAAGGTCTGCAGTCCGGTGTGGATTATTTTTGGTTCACTCTGGTGGTGAAATGATGTCGGGGGGAGAAGAGGGTCTCCATCCCGACTGCGAAGATATTGCCACAACAATTACGGTTTTGAGCACTCCTGTGCATTGATCGGGTATCCGATAATTTTCCAAATTAATTGTTGGAATTTTCGGAGATGTTCCGATTTGCAGCCCGTGACGACTAATTTGAGGGGTAAACATTTTACTAGTCCGGTTAGGCGAAAAAATGACGCATGCCGCAACAATTCTGTGTATTTTTTGTGAGCCTCGACGCGCGATCGCCGCACGGCCGCGGTCATTCGCCCCGGCCGCGCGGATGCGCCCGACGCGTCCGGCCGAGTGATCGAAGGCTGAGGGAGACTCGCGGGCGACTTCGGCGGCAGCGGCCGCACCGGGCTTTCATGTCCGCCGGGCCGCTCGCCGCTGGAGGCGCCGGAGACGACGCACCGGCGGCGAGCTCCGGGATGAGGCGGCTAGCGGTCTATCCGGCAGTGCCGCAGCAGCGCGTCGAGGCTCGGCGCGCGGCCACGGAAGGCGACGAACGAGTCGAGCGCGGGCCGGCTGCCGCCCGGCTCGAGCACTTCCTTCCGATAGCGCATGCCGGCTTCGCGCTTGCCCGCGTCCGCGCGCTCGGCGCAGGCTTCCTCGACGGCCGCATACGCATCGGCCGCGAGCACCTGCGCCCATTGATAGCTGTAATAGGTCGCCGCATAACCGCCGGAGAAGATGTGGCTGAATGTGTTCGCGCTTCGCGCCCGCCGATCTAGCGGCGTAAATTCATATTTTTGATAAATTTCATGCATCGTGTTTTGCATTGAATTGACTGATTCTATTGATTCGCCGGAATGCAAAGCGATATCGAGCATCGACAGCGCGATCTGATGGGCCATTTCAATGCCCTGGTTGAAATGACGCGCCGCGAGCATGCGCTCGAACATCGCGTCCGGTAATGGCTCGCCGGTGTCGACATGGGCGCTGAGCGTGGAAACGACCTCCGGATCCCAGCAGAAGTGCTCCATGAATTGCGACGGAAATTCGATTGCATCCCATTCGATGCCGTTCGTGCCGGATATCGCGCTTTCGGCCACGCCGGTCAGCATATGGTGGAGACAGTGGCCCATTTCATGGAACAGCGTCACGACCTGATCGAACGCGAAGCACGCGGGCATGCCGGCGGCGGGCGCGGCCACGTTGCACATCAGATAGGCGACGGGCGTGCGTATCGCGCCGTCGGCGCCGGTGCCGCGCGAGCGGCCGCTCGCCGCCCACGCGCCTTCGCGTTTTCCGTCGCGCGCATACAGATCGAGGTAGAGATGCGCGACGGGTTCGCCGCGCAGGGTCTGGAGCCGGTATCGGCGCACGTCCTGATGCCACACGCTGCCTTCGTCGGCGCGGATCCGGATGTCGAACAGCGTTTCGACGAGCGCGAATAGCCCGCGCAACACCGCGTGTTCGGGGAAATAGCGGCGAACGTCCTGCGTCGAAACCCCGAAGCACCGCTCGCGCATGCGCTCGGCGACGAACGCGATGTCCCAGGGCTGCACGTCGGCGAGGCCCAGCTCGCCGCGCGCGAACGATTGCAGCGCCTGCCACTCGAGGCTCGCCTTAGGGCTCACTCGCCGATGAAGGCGCTCGAGAAACGCGCGCGCGCGCGCCGGGGTGCGCGCCATCTTGTGTTCGAGCGACATCTGAGCAAAATCGCGATAGCCGAGCAGCGCGGCTTCCTCGCGCCGCAGTTTCAGAATTTCCGCCATGACGGGCGCGTTGTCCCGCTGCGCGGCGTCGTTCGCGCCCGCCGCGTCGAATTCCGACGCGCGAGTCGAGCGCGCCCGATACATTTCCTCGCGCAACGCGCGGCGCGTCGAGAACTGCATGACCGGCTGGTAGGACGCGAAATCCAGCGTGAATTCGAAGCCCTCGGCCGCGCGTCGGGCGGCCGCCGCGCGCGCGTAGTCGGGGATGCCGTCGAGCTCCTCGTCTGTCGTCACGATGCGCGCGAACGCGCGGGTGGCGTCGGCGATGTTGTCCTGGTACACGGCGGCGAGCTGCGCGATGCGCTCGCGCAGCTCGTTCAGCCGCGCTCTCGGGCCCGGCGGCAATTCGGCGCCGGCGAGCCGGGCGTCGCGTATCAGGTTCCGCACGACCTGGCGCCGCTCGGGCGAGAGGGCGCGAAAGCCTGCCGACGCGGCGACCGCGCGATAGCGATCGAGCAGCGCGCCGTTTTGCCGAAAGCGCGACAGCGCCGCTGACACCCGTCCCGCACACGCTCCGTACGCGGCGCGCAACGGCGCGCAATCGCGCACCGATACGAGATGCGCGACGGCGCCCCACGCATAGTCGAGCGATTCGAGCGCGAGACTCACCGGCTCAATCACATTGACCCAATTCGGCGACAAATTTTTTGCGCTGGCACGCGATATCGCGTTATCGAGATCAATCAGAAGCGCGTCGATGGCGGGGCGCACATGGAAATCGCGAATTGATTCAAAGCGGGGTAATTGAGAACGATCCAGAAGGGGATTGGCTAATGTTATCTGTGTCACGAATCCGCTCCTCTTTCAATGTCACTGAACGATAGCGATGATTGTATGAAGACGCAAGGAGTGCGATACGTTGCTTTACCTATTAGTTCTTGCAGTTACTGATGCGAAGGGGCCAAGTTATGCTTTTCGCGAAATAATTCAACGAATTCAATAGCCGGAATTCGATTTCGTCACGCAAACTTCAGGAATGCCGCATGCTCCAAGCTGTCAATGACACATTGCCGCTCACGAACAGCCAGATGGCAATGTGGTTGCAATGGAAATACGCGCCTGACGACCCCGCCTATAACAATCCGCTGCTTTTCGAGCTCGACGGAGATATCGATGTCGAGCGGTTAAAAGATGCATTTGCCGCGGTGGCCGATGCGCATCCGGCCATTCGCATGCGCTTTATCGAGCGCGCGGGCGTGCCGCTTCAATACGGCGCATCGCATCCGCACGGGCCGCTCGAATTCATCGATCTGTCGGACGTCGAACCCGCGGCGCGCGCGCCGCGGATCGACGCCGCAATCGGCGCCTGCCTGCTCGAACCGTTCGATTTGCTAACCGAGCCCGTCTACCGGTTCGTGCTGGTGAGGACTCGGCCGCGCGGCTATCTGCTGGCGCTGAACATCCACCACATCTGCGTGGACGGCGCATCGGCGCTGATCCTGCTGGACGACATCTCGTCCGCCTACGCCGATCCCGCCGCTTACGCGGCCGCGTCGGCCGCGCGCACGGGCGAGGGGTTCGGCGACGTGCTGGAGGTTGAGCGGCGGCGCTGGGCGGACGGCGTTCATGCGCAGGCCGAAGCGGCGTGGCGCGCGCATCTGGCCGATCGGGTGTGCAGCGTCGAGTTCGGCAAGCTCGCCTTCGACGGCGAGCGTGCGGCGGGCGGCGGCGCGGGGCAATATCGATGGACGCTGCCCGATACGCTGCCGGCGAAGATCAAGGCCGTCAACCGCCTGACGCGAACGACGCCGTTCGTCATCCTGATGAGCGCGTTCGGCGTGCTGCTGCACCGCTATCTGCAGCAGGACGCGCTCGCGATCGCCTATCCGGTCGATACGCGGCCTTCCGGGTTTGCGCGGATTTTCGGCTCGTTCATCAATTTCGTGCCGGCGTTCGTCGACGTCTCGCCGGACCTGACGGCCGGCGCGCTCTTCGACAAGGTGCGCGAGCAGCGGCGCCAAACGAAGGCGATCGCGGATTTTCCGCAGGTCGATCTGATGCGGCTCGCGCGGCGAACCCTGGCTGACGCGGCTTCGCCGTGCCTCAACGTGGCGCTCGTGCCCGCGCGTTTCGCGCTCGATTCGCTGAAGCTCGGCGGCGTGCGCGTCGAGCAGCGGCACTTTTTCACCGGTGCGGCGAAGCAGGATCTGGCGCTGCTTTACGACGGCGACGAGACGCTGAGCCTGATCCTCGAATACCGGCACGGCTTGCTGAACGAAGCGATCGCGCGCCGGATGGCGAGCGACTTCAACGTCATCGTCGAGCGGATCGTCGAGCGGCCGGATCTGCGCCTCGGCGATCTGACGCTGTCGGATCACCGCGCGTTCGCCGAGCGCTACGCGACGCTCGCCGACGCGGCGCCCCGCACGCCGGCCCTCGAGGCGATCGAGCGCGAATGGCGCGAGCAGCCCGAGCGAATCGTCGCCGGCGAGCCGGGCAACGCGGTGTCCGCCCGGCAGTTGCTCGATGCGTCGAACCGCGTCGCGCGCCGGCTCGCGGCGGCGAACGTGAAGCCGGGCGAGCGCGTCGGCGTGCGGATGGACCGCGGCGGGGCGCTGCTGGCGGCGCTCGTCGGCATCTGGAAGCGCGGCGCGGTGTACGTGCCGCTGCCGACGGATCTGCCGGGTGCGCGCCGCGTGCACATCGCGGACGACGCGCAGCTTGCGGCGTGCCTGCATCGGGCCGAACCGGCCGACCCGACGCCGCGCGACCTCGTGCTGGCCGACGACATCTTCGATGCATCGGACGCCGAAGCGCTCGCCGACGTCGCCGTCGATCCGGACAGCGTCGCATATCTGATCTACACGTCGGGCTCCACCGGCGCGCCGAAAGGCGTCGAGGTGACGCATCGCAATGTCGCGAGCTTCCTGCTCGCGATGGCGCGCGCGCTGCCGATGGGCCGCGACGATCGCCTGCTCGCGACGACGACGATCGGCTTCGACATCTCGCTGCTCGAGTTGCTGCTGCCGCCGACGGTCGGCGCGGCGGTCATCGCGTGCCCGGAGCACATGCGCATCGATGCGAAGGCGCTCGAACGCGTGATCGCCGACGAGCGCGTCACGTGGCTGCAGGGCACGCCGTCGTTCTTCAACGTGCTGCGCGCGGGCGGCTGGCGCGGCGACAAGCGCCTGAACATTCTGTGCGGCGGCGAGCCGATCGACGCGTCGACCTACGGCTTCCTGCGCGAGACGTGCGCGGCGGTCTGGCAGGTCTATGGCCCGACCGAAGCGACGATCTGGTCGACGATCGCGGGGCCCGACGCGGATGGCGTCGAGGGGCTGGGCGAGCCACTTCGCAATACGACGCTTCATCTGCTGGACGCGCACGGCCAGCAGGTGCCGCGCTTCAGCAAGGGCGAGATCTGCATCGGCGGACACGGCGTCGCGCGCGGCTATCGCCATCGCGCCGCATTGAGCGCGGAGCGCTTCGTGCACGTGGCCGGCGCCGGCCGCGTCTATCGGACCGGCGACTTCGCGTTTCGCGATGCGCACGACCGACTGCGCTTTCTCGGGCGCGAGGACGGACAGGTCAAGATCCGCGGCTTTCGGGTCGAGCTCGGAGAAATCGAACGGCAGATCGAAGCGCTCGGCGGGGTTCGGAAAGCCGTCGTGCTCGTGCAGCGCGCGACGGCCGCCGAGCCGACGCTGATCGCATGGTGCGAGCCGCATGCGGGCCGCGCGCTCGATGCCGATGCGCTGCGGGCGGCGCTCGCCGATGCGCTGCCCGCCTACATGACGCCCGCGCGGATCGAGCGGATCGATGCGTGGCCGCTCAACGCGAACGGCAAGATCGATCGCGGCGTGCTCGCCGAGCGCGCGAGCGCGCCCACGCGCGCGCCGCAGGCGCCGCCGCTTGAGCCGCGCGATTCGGTCGATCCGCTCGTGCCGACGTTGCAGGCGATCTACGCGGACGTGCTGCATCTCGATACGGTCGACCCTCGCGCGACGCTGATGTCGCTCGGCGGCCATTCGCTATCCGCTGTGCGGATCATCGCGCGGATCCAGCAGCAACTGAAGGTCGACGTCGGCCTGGAAACGTTCATGGCGAATTCGAGCGTCATCGGATTGATCGGCAGCCTGCGAGCGTCGGACATGCCGGCCGACGGCGGTAGCGGCGGCGAAGTCACGCCCGGCGGCGACGAGCGTTCGTCGCCGCCCGAAGCGGCGCACGCGGCCTCACGCATGAGCGATACCGCGCGCCGGCCCGCGACAGCGGCGAGTGCCACGCCCCCGTCGGAGTCGAACGCCGCATCCGGCTCCGCGCCGCACGTATCGCCGCGGACGCTGCAGCCGTCGGCGAGCGAAAAGGCGCTGTACTTCCTCGACAGCGTTTCGGCGGTGAGGCAGACGTACAACATCCCGGTGGGGCTGCATTTCCCGGAGGGCGTGAACGCCGACGCGCTCGAGCGCGCGCTGCGCCACGTGCTCGACACGCACGGCGCGCTGCGCGCGGCGTTCGAGCCGACCGCCGACGGACTGGTCAAGCGCATGGTTCCGACGCCCGCCGGCACGCTGATCGCGCGCCACGCGCCGACCGATCTCGCGACGCTTGTGCAGACGTTGAACCGGATGCTGCGCGAGCCGTTCGAGCTGCACGAAGGGCCGCTGATGCGCGCGCATCATTTTCCCCTGGAGGAGGGTGGCGCGGCGGTGTTCTATCTGTTTCACCACATCATCGTGGACGGGATCGGCTGCGGCAATTTCCTGAGGGAACTGGCGGGCGCGTACGAGGCGCTGGTCGGCGGCATGGAGCCCGGCGGCGACGGCGCGTCGTCGGGCGACGGCAACGACAACAGCAACGGCGATCGTCCGACGAACGCCGCCGCGCGCGTCGACGAACTCATCGAGCGATTCGGCATCGTCGATCGCGTGCTGAACCTGCCGTATCGCGCGCCGTTCCCCGAAGTGCGCACGCTCGCGGGCGACAGCCTTCCGCTCGAGATTTCCGCCGGCTTGCGCGCCGAGCTCGACGAATATTCGCGCGCCGCGGGCGTGCCGCTCGCGACGCTCTTCCTGAGCGCGTTCGTGCTGACGCTGCATCGCCTGAGCGGCGATCGAACCGTCAACGTCGGGCTGGCGACGATGAACCGCACGCCCGAGACGCTCGGCAAGATCGGCCTCTATACGAACACGATCGTGCTGCCGGTCGACATCGAGCCGGCAGACCGCCTGGGCGACTTCGTCGACCGGGTGACGGCTGCGCTGTTCTCGATCTACGGCTATGCCGACGTGCCGTTCGAGGAAGTCGCGGGCCGCCTCGTCGAGTATGCGTCGCTCGGCCGAACCCCGGTTTTTCAGGCCTTTTTCAACTTCATCGATCGCTCGATGTACGCGTTCTCGATGGCGGGGCTGCCGGTGCGGGAGATTGCGCTGCGCCCGACCGGCTCGAAGTTCGAGCTGTCGCTCGAAGTCAACGATTTCCGCACGCACACGCAAGTCTTCTTCGAATACAGCAAGGACGTGTTCGACGAGGCACTTGTCAGCGATATCGCGTCCGAATTCGTCCGCAGCCTGCTGGCCTGCGTGCGCTCGCCGGGCGACGCGGTCGAGCGGTTCGCCCTGACCACGCAATCTTGAGGAAAACATGGAACAGGTAGCACTGATTGGATCCAGACTGCGGCTGCCCGGCGCCGATACCGTCGATGCGTTCTGGCAGAACGTTCTGGCCGGCCGGGATTGCATCGATTCGTTGTCCGACGCGCAGCTGCTCGCGGCGGACGTCGATTCCGCGTTGTCGGGCCTGCCCGATTACGTGAAGCGCGCGGGCGTGCTCGCCGACGTCGACCGGTTCGATTACCGCTTCTTCGGTTACACGTTCCGGGAAGCGCAGGCGATCGACCCGCAGCAGCGCGTGCTGCTCACGCTCGCGCATCAACTGCTCGAGCAGGTCGGCGCGCCGAGCCGGGACGTCGGCGTCTACACGTCGGTCGGTTTCCCGCATTATCTGCTGAACAACCTGAGCACTCAGCCGCCGGGCCGGGTCGCGCTGTCGGACGTGGTGTTCGGCAACAGCGGCGATTGCGCGTCCACCCGCATCGCGTACAAGCTCGATCTGCACGGCCCGGCGATGTCGATCCAGTCGGGATGCTCGTCCGCGCTGATCGCGCTGCACAACGCGCGGATCGCGATTCTCACCGGGCAGTGCCGGATGGCGCTCGTCGGCGCGGCCGCCATCCGCACGCCGCAAATGGAAGGCTATCTGTACCAGCGCGACGGCGTGCTCGCGAAGGACGGCGTTTGCCGGCCGTTCGACGCGCGCGCGTCTGGCACCGTGTTCACGAACGGCGCGGTGGTGCTCGCGTTGAAGGCGCTGTCCGCCGCGCAGCGCGACGGGGACGACATCATCGGCGTCATTCGCGGCTCGGCGATCAACAACGACGGCCAGCGCAAATCGGGCTACACGGCGCCGAGCGTCGCCGGGCAGAGCGAGGCGATTCGGCGTGCGTACGAACGCAGCGGGATCGGGCCGGAGACGATCGGCTACGTCGAGACGCATGGCACGGGCACGGCGCTCGGCGATCCGATCGAGATTCAGGCGCTGAAGGACGCATACGGTGGCGATGCCGGCGCGGGCGGGGGCGCGCGCTGCGCGCTCGGCTCGACGAAGGCGAACATCGGGCACACGGACGTCGCGGCAGGGCTCGCGGGCGTGCTCAAGGCGGCGTTGTGCGTGAAGCACGCGGTCAAGCCGCCGCTCGCCGGGTTCGAGCGCGCGAACCCGAATCTGCCGCTCGACGGCTCGCCGTTCTATATTCCGAGCACGCCCGAGCCCTGGCCGAACGCCGAAGGCCAGCCGCGCCGCGCGGCGGTCAGCGCGCTCGGCGTCGGCGGCAGCAACGCGCACGTGATTCTCGAGCAGGCGCCGCAGCGGGATTTGTCGCGGTGCGTCGACACGGGGCCGCTGTTGATGTCCGCGCAAACGCCGCACGCGCTCGACGCGCTTGATGCGCAATACGACGATGCGCTCGCGCGGCAAGCGCTGCCGCGCGGTGATGCGCGCTACACATCGCAACTGTTCCATCGGCATCTGCCGGAGAAGCGGGCGTTCGTGTTCGACGCCTCGGGCGGGCGGCGCCGCGTCGCGCCGTCGGGCGACTGGCGTCACGCACATGCGGCGTTGCTGTTTCCCGGCCAGGGCACGCAGTATGCGGGCATGGGCCGCGCGCTCTACGTGCGCGGCGGGCAGTTCCGCGCGACGTTCGACGATTGCGCGGACCGCTTCGTGCGCGAAGGCTGCGCGGACCCGCGCGAGCTGCTGAATGCGGACGATGCGCGCATTCGCGACACGGCGGTTCTGCAGCCCTACCTGTTCACGCTCGAATATGCATTGGGCGCGACGCTGCTGGCGATGCGATTGCCCGTCGCGGCGGCGATCGGCCACAGCCTCGGCGAATACGTCGCGGCGACGCTCGCCGGCGTGTTCGATCTGGCCGACGCGATCGCGATCGTCGCGATCCGCGCACGCATCATGAGCCGCGCGCCGCGCGGCGCGATGCTCGCGGTGCTGGCCGAAGAAGTGCGGGTCACGGCGTTCCTCGACGAAGCGCTGTCGCTGTGCGCGGTCAACAGCGATACGTCGTGCGTCGTCGGCGGCACCGAGCAGGCGATCGACGCGCTCGCCGCGCGGCTCGCCGGCGCCGGGCTCGCATCGGTGAGATTGCAGACGTCGCACGCGTTTCATTCGCACCTGATGGAGGCGAGCAGCCGCGAATTCGCGGCGGCGTTCGACGGCGTGCCGCTGCGCGCGCCGCGCTTTCCGATCGTCTCCAATCTCGACGGGCGCGCCGACTTGTCGGAGCGCTTCGCGACGGCCGGTTATTGGGTCGATCACCTGCGTCGTCCGGTTCGCTTCAACGACGGCCTCGCGACGCTGGCTTCGCTCGTGCCGTTCGGCGCGTGGGTCGAGGCGGGGCCCGGCAAGTCGATCGCCAACACGCTCGCGCGGATGCCTCTCACCGAGGTGGCCTGCCTGTCGACGATGCTGCCCGGCAGCGAGACGGCGCTGTTCGACACGCTGGCCGCGCAATGCTGGGCGAACGGCATCGAGATCGATTGGACGCCGCTCTACGGCGACACGCGCGGCAACGTCGTGCCGCTCGTGCCGCATCCGCTCAACGAGATCTCGTGCTGGATCGACGCGCCGGCGAAGCGGGCCGTCGCCGACGAGGCGCCCGAATACGAGAAGCAGGGCGACATCGATCAATGGTTCTACGAATACGACTGGGCGCCCGTGCAGCCGGACGGCGAAGCCGCGCCGGAGCATGCGGCGGCGCGGGCGCCGATCGCCGATTCGGTTCTGCTGATCGGCGACGCGAGCCGCGATGCCGCGCGGCTCGCCGAGCGTGTCGCGCAGGATGCCGAATCGTTTTTCGTCGTGGACGGCGCGCATCCGCAGGCACTGGACGGGGCGCTCGCGACGGTCGCGGCGCAGGCCGCGGCGAAGCGCGTGCGCATTTCGCGCGTGTTGATCGTCGTGCCGTCGCGGCGCGGCGGCGCGGATACGCAGGCGGACGGGACGCGCGACGAATCCGGCCGCGCGCTCGATGCGATGCTCGCGATGCAACGCACGTTCGATGCGCTGCGCAACGCGCTGCCGGGCAAGCTCGACGTCGCGCTGATCGCGTTTTCCGGCGCGCGCGGCGACGGCGGCGAGCCGTCGGTCGCGAGCGCATGGATCGACAGCTTCGCGACCGTCGTGCATCAGGAATTCTCGCGGGTGGTCTGCCGCGCGGTTCATGTCGATGCCGCGTCCGCCGCGGGCGAGGCCGACGATGCCGCCGCGCGCCGGTGCACGATCGATTCGCTCGCCCACGCGTGCCTGCGCCATCCCGGCCGGTTCCTTCGGATTCGGGACGGCCGGTTGATCGAGCGCGGGCTCAAGCGTGGCGGCGCGCGCGCGGCGAACGCGTACCCCGCGCCCGATGTGCCCGACGCGACGCCGAAGTCGCCCCGAACCGTGCTGGTGGTCGGCGGCGCGGGGAACGTCGGGATGATCTACGCGACGTTCTTCTCGACGGTCGTCGGCGCGGACGTCGCGATCGTCAGCCGCCGCGCGAGCGCGTTCGCCGACTCGCTGCGCGATCCGTCGGCCGCGACGGACCGCGCGCTGCGCCGCCGCAAGGCGCTGTACGAACGCATGGTCGCGGCCGGCGGGCGGATCATGTTCGTCGATGCCGACGCCACCGATCCGCGGCAGCTCGAGCGCGCCGCGCGATCGGTCGCCGACGCGTTCGGCTCGCTCGATCTCGTCGTCCATGCGGCGGGCGCGCCCGCCGACATGCACTACCGGACGTTCGACGATACCGACGTCGCCTACCTGGATGCGCTCGTCTCGCCGAAGCTCGACGTATGCGCGAACCTGCACGCGCTGACTCGCTCGCTGCGCATTGCGCGCGTGATGATCGTGTCGTCGATTTCGGCCACGCTCGGCGGGATCGGGCTGTACGGCTACGCGGCGTCCCATTCGTTGCTGAACGCGTATGCGCAATCGGCGAGCAGCGCGGCGTGCCGCTGGACCGTGATCGACTGGGACGCGTGGGAGTTCTTCAAGGACACCCGCGACGAGGCGAACGACGACGTGGGCATCGATCACTACGCGATCAGCGAGCAGGAGGGGTTGTCGGTGCTCGAGCGTCTTCACGCGCTCGGCTGGCCCGCGCACATCGTCGTCGCGAGCGGCGACCTGATCCAGCGCTATCGCAACTGGGTGCTGTCCGAGCGCGACGACACGCTCGCCGCGGCGCAGATCGTCGCGCCGCGCCCGCTGCTGAAGGACGAGCTGGTCGCGCCGCGCACCGGCACCGAGGCGGCGCTCGCGAAGCTGTGGAGCGAGTGCATCGGCGTCGAGCCGGTCGGCGTGCGCGACAACTTCTTCGAGCTGGGCGGCCATTCGCTGATTGCGCTGAAGCTCGTCGACCGGATCAATCAGACGCTCGACTGGGATCTGTCGGCGGTCGACATGTTCAAGTTCCCGACGATCGAACGCCTGGCCGACGCGAACGCGGCGCACGCGCCCGACGACGCGGGCGATGCCGGCGCACCGGACGGCGCGGGTCACGATGCGCGCGACGACGCCCCGCACCCGCCGCCGGCGCAGCCCGATGCGGGCGCGCATGCGGATCGGCGTCGCCGCCACTACTACCAAAGCAGAAAACACAGCATGGAGTCGAAAAGTGAATAATCTTGACGTCGCGATCATCGGGATGAGCGGTGCGTTTCCGGGCGCCTCCGATGTCCGGGAATTCTGGCGCAATCTCGAGGCCGGCCGTTGTTCGCTGGAGCGCTACACCGAGCAGGAACTGCTCGACGCCGGTGTCGATCCCGCGCATCTGAAGTCGCCGCAGTACGTGCCCGTCGGCGGGCGCATGCGCGACATCGAATGCTTCGACAATGAGTTCTTCGGCATCAGCAATCACGACGCGCGGCTGATGGACCCGCAGCAGCGCGTGTTCCTGCAACTCGCATGGCATGCGTTCGAAGACGCGGGCTTCGTGCCGGGCGCGCATCCCGGGCGCGTCGGCGTGTATGCGGGCGTGAGCCTGAACAGCTACCTGCACACGATCGTGTTCCGGTCCGACGAGGTCGATCTCGACCGCGACGGCCAGAGCATCCTGTTCGGCAATCTGAGCGACTATCTGACGACGCGGCTGTCCTATCTGCTCGACCTCAAAGGGCCGAGCGTCAACATCCAGACCGCGTGCTCGACATCGCTCGTTGCGATCCACGAGGCGTGCCAGGGCCTGCTGAGCTACCAGGCGGACGTCGCGCTCGCGGGCGCGTGCTCGATCAACGTGCCGAACACGCGCGGCTACCTCTACAGCCAGGACAGCTTCTTCTCGCCGGACGGCCGGGTGCGCGCGTTCGACGAACAGGCGGCGGGCACGGTGTTCAGCAACGGCGCCGGGCTCGTCGTGCTCAAGCGCCTGGAGGATGCGCTGCGCGACGGCGATCAGATCTACGCGGTGCTGAAGGCGAGCGCGGTCAACAACGACGGCTCCGACAAGGTCGGCTACGCGGCGCCGAGCGTGTCCGGGCAGAGCGCGGTGATCCGCGATGCGCTGCACGCGTGCGAGATCCGCCCCGAGCAGATCCAGTATGTCGAGACGCACGGCACGGGCACGTCGCTCGGCGATCCGATCGAGATCGCCGCGCTCACGCAGGCGTACGCGGGCGAGCGACGGCGCGGCGCGGCCATGCGGCACGCGACGTGCGCGATCGGTTCGGTGAAGACGAACATCGGGCATATCGACGTGGCGGCGGGCGTCGCCGGCGTGATCAAGACCGCGCTCGCGCTGCGGCACAAGACCCTGCCCGCGTCGCTCGGCTTCGAGAAGGCGAACCCGCGGCTCGGCCTCGAGAGCGGCCCGTTCTACGTCAACGACCGCACGCGGCCGTGGGCGTCAGATACGCCGCGCGTCGCGGCCGTGAGCAGCTTCGGCATCGGCGGCACGAACGCGCACGCGATCCTCGAGGAGGCGCCCGCGCGGGAGCCGCTGCCGGCGGCGAAGTCCGCCTACTGCCTGACGCTGTCGGCGCGCACCGCGTCCTCGCTGGAGGCGCTGCGCGCGAGCTATCTGATGTTTCTGAACGGCGGCGATCTGCCGGCGTTCGCGGATCTCTGCTTCACGTCGAACGTCGGGCGCAAGCCGTTCGCGCATCGGATCGCCATCGCGGCGAGCGACGCGGCGGACGCCGCGCGGCAACTCGCGGCCGCGGCGGCGACGGCGAGCGACGGACAGCCGCATCGGATCGTGGTGAGCGCGCAGGCGGACGACGCGAATGCGACGTGGCAGGCGATCTGCGGCGGCGACTTTGATCCGCGCGAGCCGCTGTTCGAGGCCGCCGATCGCTTCAGCGCCGCGGAGCGGGTGGCGGCGTACGCGGTCCTGCTCGTCGCGCAACTGCGGCGGCTCGGGCTCGCCGCCGCGTTGCAGCGGCCCGCGCAGCTGCCGGAGAGCCTCGTCGAGCGGCTCGCGCCGCAGCAAGACGATCCGCTGCGCCTGCTGATCGCGGAGCCGCCCATCGAAGCCGCGCAGTCCGACTATCCGCTGACGCTGTCCGCCGCGTGCGAGCTGCGCATCGGCTCGGCCATCCGCGCGCTGGGCGCGCCGTCGCTGCGGGGGCGCTTCGTCGCGGAGCTGCTCGCGGCCGGCTGGGCGGCCGGCGTGCCGGTGGACTGGGCGTCGTTCCACGCGGACGAGGCGCGGCGCAAGACGTCGCTGCCGGCGTACGCGTTCGCGAAAAAGGTGCTGTGGCTGTCGACCGCGACCGAGGCCGAGCGGCGCAACCGCAAGATCGAAGACATCGGCCAGTGGTTCTACAAGCCGACGTGGCGCGAAACCGCTGCGCTCGCCGCGCGCACCCGGCGTGCGGACGAACTGGCCGATGCGAACGTGCTCGTCTTCAGCGCCGACCGGCTCCATCGGCTGAAAGCGGGCTGGGCGCTGGCCGCGCAATGCCTGTATGTCGTGCCGGGCGCCGAATTCGGCCAGTTGAGCGATGACACCTATTGCATCGATCCCGCCTCCGAGGACGATTACCAGCGCCTGATCGAGGCGCTCGTCGCGCGCGGACGTCTGCCGCGCCACGTCGTGCATGCGTGGCTCGCGGCCGAGGCCGCGTGGGACGGCACGCCGGCGAACTTCGCGAACTGCCAGGCGCTCGGGCTGTTCAGCCTGATTTTCTTCGCACGATCGCTGAACCGCGTGACGGTCGGCGGCGCCGCGTGCTCGATCGTCGTCGCCGCGTCGCAGATGGCCGCGCTCACGCCGCAGGAGGCCGTGAACCCGGACAAGGCGACGGTGCTCGGCATCAGCCGGACGTTGCAGAAGGAGTATCCGCTCATCGATTGCCGGGTCGTCGACATCGCGGCGCACGAGCTGTTCGACGCGACCGACTCGGCGATGCAGCTCGGCCTCGAATTTCTCGCGCCGCTCACGCCCGATAACGAAATCGTCGCGCTGCGCGGCGGGCGCCGCTGGCAGACGGCGTATCAGCGCTTCGCGGTGCCGGCCAGATGCGAGCCGCAGGTCCGCGCGTCCGGCGTCTACGTGATCTTCGGCGGGCTCGGCGAGCTCGGGCTGAACGTCGCCGGCTATCTCGCGAGCCGCGCGCCGTGCACGCTGCTGCTCGTCAATTCGAAGCGCTTCGTCGCGCGCGACGAGTGGGCGGCATGGATCGACGAGCACGGCGCCGATCACCCGTACTCGAAGAAGATCGGGAAGATTCGCGAGATGGAGCAGGCGGGCGCGACGGTGCTCGTGCAGCAATGCGACGTCGCGGACGCGGCGCGCGTTCACGCGGTGCTCGACGAAGCGCGCGAGCGGCATGGCGAGATCCATAGCGTGATCCACGCGGCGGGCCGCGTCGAGAACGGCATGATCGACAACAAGGACGTGCGCCACTTCGCGACGGTGTTCGAGGCGAAGGTCTACGGCACGTACAACCTGCTGTCGTACCTGAAGCGGCACCCGGTGACGAAGGTCATTCTCTGCTCGAGCATGAACTCGATCATCGGCGGCCTCGGGCAGATCGACAACGCGGCGGCCAACGCGTTCGTCGACGCGCTCGCGCAAACTCCGCTCGCGGCGTCGCTCGGCGACATCTGCTCGACCAACTGGGGCGCGGTCAACGCCGAGCGGCTCACGCGCCCGAACGTGCTGCCGCAGTTCGCGGACCTGAGCCGCGAGCACATGCGCAACCACATGACCGAGCGCGAGATCGCGGCGGTCTACGACCGGATCCTGCACTGGAACTTCGGCCCGCGCCTCGTCATCTCGACGATCGATTTCGATTCGGTGCTCGAGCACTGGGGCGAAGTGAGCAAGGTCACCGAGCTCGCGCGGCTGCGCCACGTCGCGGCGGAGGCGGGCGAGCGCGCGCCGGAGGACGACGGCTACGCGTATCGGTCGGAACTGCATCGGTTCGTCGAGACGAGCTGGGCGCGCATTCTCGGCGTCGCGCACGTCGACTGGGACGGCGTGCTGCTCGAGCTGGGCGCGCATTCGTTGAGCGCGGTTCAGTTCGTATCGATGATCAAGGATCGCTACGACGTCAGCCTGCACGCGATGATCATCTATGAGATCCGGACGTTGGGACTGCTGGTCGAGCACATCGAAACGAAGCTGCTCGAGAAGGCCGCTCAGCTTGAAGTCAGCCAATAACGCCATGAACCCGACTGTCGAATTTGATGGAGCACAGCCATGACCCATTCTGTTTTCGCCCGGTTCGAGCAAGTGTGCCGCAGCAGTGCGCAAGCGGTCGCGCTGGAGAGCGTCGAGCACCGTCTCACGTACGCGCAGTTGCATGACCGGGTCGCGTCGATCGGCGCGCGTCTCGCCGCGGCGGGCGTCACGCCCGGCACGCTGGTCGGCATCTTCCTGCCGCGCGACGTGCGGCTGCCGGCCGCGCTTCTGGCGTCGCTCGGAAGCGGCGCCGTATACGTGCCGCTCACCGAGAAGTATCCGCCCGAGCGCCTGCGCGAGATCATCGAGACGCACGGCATCGAGCACGTCGTCACGACCGAGGCGCTCGCCTCGCAGTTGCCCGCGTCGTGCGGCAAGATCGTGCTGCCCGCCGAGGGTTCGGAGACGGCCGGCCTGCGGCCCGCCGGCGAGCGTGCCGACTGGCGGCCCGCGGGCGAGCGAGCGCAGAACGCGCCCGTCTACGTCGTGTTCACGTCCGGCTCGACGGGCACGCCGAAGGGCGTGCTGATCGGCGAGCGCAATCTCGGCAATCTGATCGACTGGTACGCGGTGTCCTTTAGCGCCGAGCAGCGGCGCTCGGTGCTCGCGTCGACGCAGATCACGTTCGACCTGTCGGTGTTCGAGCTGATCTGCACGCTCTGCACGGGCAGCAAGATCGTGATCGTCGAGAACGTGCTGCAGTTGCTCGACGAAGGCGCGCCGTGCGACGTGAGCCTGATCAACACGGTGCCGTCGGCGGCGCGCGAGCTGGTGCGCCACCGCAAGTTCCCGGCGGCCGCGCGCGTCGTGAATCTGGCGGGCGAGGCGCTGTATCAGGATCTCGTCGACGACATCTACGAGGCCGCGCCGCAGCTCGAGCAGGTGTTCAATCTGTACGGCCCGTCCGAGGACACGACGTACTCGACGGGCCATGCGGTGCCGCGCGGCGGCGCGAGCCGCACGGTCAGCATCGGCCGCTCGCTGCCGGGCAAGCGCGTGCACATCCTGTCCGACGCGCTGACGCCCGTCGCGCCGGGCGAGGTCGGCGAAATCTGCCTGAGCGGCGAAGGCGTCGCGCTCGGCTATCTGAACGACGCGAAGCTGACGGCCGAGAAATTTCCGACGATCGGGCACGGCCCGCTCGCCGGCGAGCGCATCTACCGCACGGGCGACCTCGGCAGCATCGACGGCGACGGCCTGCTGCGCTATCTCGGGCGCGCGGACCGGCAGGTGAAGGTGCGCGGCGTGCGCATCGAGCCCGGCGAGGTCGAGGTCGCGCTGCGCAGCATCGACGGCATCGCGGATGCGGCGGTGGTGAAGATCGTCGATGCGGCGAACAACGATCAGCTCGTCGCGCTCGTGGTCGCGCAGCCGTCGTGCCCGGCCGAGCACGCGATCCTGGACCGGCTGCAGACGCTGATCCCGGCGTTCATGGTGCCGTCGCGCGTGGAGCGTATCGACGCGATTCCGCTGAACGGCAACGGCAAGACCGATCGCACGAAGCTCGAGCAGATCGCCGGCGCGCTGTTCGGCGCGGCGCCGCCCGCCGACGACATTCAGGTGCGCGTCGCGGAGATCGTCGCCAAGCTGATGTCGCGAACCGACGTGGCGGCCGATGCCGATTTCTTCCGGATCGGCGGCAACTCGCTGCTGAGCGCGCAGCTCACGTTCATGCTGCAGAAGCAGTTCTCGGTGACGCTCAGCATTGCCGACGTGTTTCGCCATCGGACGATCGGCGCGCTCGCGGCGATCATTCGCGAACGAACCCAAAAGGCCGCGCAGACGGCGCCTGCGGCTGCCGGCCAACAGCCGGCGGCGGTGCAATCGACCTCCGGCGGCGCAGGCGCCGAGCAGCCGTTGGTGTTCGCCACGCCCGCGCAACGCGGGATCTGGCTGCTCGAAAACAGCCCCGGCGGCCGGGCGGTGTCGAACGCGCCGCTCGTGTTCGAGTATGCGGGCACGCTCGAGCGCGCGCTGCTCGAGCGGTGCGTGACGCAACTGCTCGAGCGCCATGCGATCCTGCGCAGCAACTATGTGTGGGAGGACGGCAGTCTGCGGATCAAGTGCAACGCGCACGTGCCGTTTCGCGTCGAGACGGTCGATCTCGGTTCGCTGGCGCCCGACGCGCAGCAGGCGAAGGCGCGCGAGCTGGTCGCGCGGGAAGTCATGCGCCCGTTCGATCTGCGCCGCGATCCGATGCTGCGCGTGACCGACATCGCGTTCGGCGAGCGCGCGGGCCAACTGGTGTTCGTGTTCCATCACATCGCGGTCGACGATCGGGCGCTGAACATCGTGTTCTCCGAATTGCAGCGGCTCTACGCCGCGGGCGGCGACCCGGCGGCGATCGGCGCCGCGCCGGCCCGGCAGTTCGCCGATTACGCGGCGGCGTCGCGCGAGGCGAGCGCGCGGCTCGGCGAGCATCTCGATTACTGGCGGCACAAGCTGGCCGATTACCGCGGCGCGACGCCGTATCTGGTCGACCCGCAGGTGAAGCCCGCCGCGCGCTTCGCCGGACGGCTGCACTTGCATGGCGTGGCGCAGCACGTGAGCCGGCAGCTCGACGCGGCCGCCGCGCGCCGCGGGCTCACGCCGTTCGCGCTGTTCGCGGCCGCCGTGGCGTGCATCGTGCACCGGGCGTCCGGCAGCGACGACGTGACGATCGGCACGTTCTTCTCGAATCGCGATCATTTCCAGGACAACGATCTCGTCGGCTTCTTCGTCAACACGCTGCCGCTGCGCGTGCGGATCGACGCCGGCTGGGACGTCGATCAGCTCGCGCAGGCGATGTCGGCGACGCTCGCGCAAGCGCATTCGCACCGCGACGCGACGACCGAAGACGTGTTCGACGCGTTGCAGGTCAACAACGCGCTGCGCCGCGCGGCATTGCGCGTGATGGTCAACCTCGAGCCGGAGCAGGCGGAGGTGCTGACGATGGGCGCGCTGAGCGCGCGCCGGATGCTGCTCGACCGGCATGTCGCGAAGTATGACCTGTTGTTCTCGCTGCGCAAGGAGGACGGCGACTATCGCGTGCTCGTCGAATACAACACGGAGCTCTACGACGGCGACGTCATTGCGGGCGTCTGCGCCAATCTCGACCGCTCGCTCGCGGCGCTGACAGGCACGGCGAGCGAGCGGCTCGACGCGATCGCGCTGCCGAATCCGCTCGAGCGCGGCGCGCCGGGCGACGCCGCCGCCGGCCCGGCCGATGCCGATGCGCCGGCGGCCGCGGCGGCCGATATCGATCTGCGCGAGGTGGTGCGCGACATCTGGGCGAGCGAGGTCGGCCACCGGACGTTCGGCGACGACGACAACTTCTTCGACGTCGGCGGCAGCTCGCTCAAGATCATGACGGTCTACGAGAAGCTGTCGAACTTCCTGAAGCGTCACGGCATCGAGAAGGAAATCGACATCGTCGACCTGTTCGAGCACGTGAGCGTCGCGGCGCTGACCGATTTCCTCGGAGCCTTGATCGAACATGACGCAATCGCACAGTGACACGGGCGCGCATGCGGCCGGCGCGCCGGAAGCCGGCCCGATGGACATCGCGATCGTCGGCCTGAGCGCGCGCGTGCCCGGCGCGGGCGACGCCGACGCGCTGTGGTCGCTGCTGATGTCGGGCGGCGACGGGCTCACGACGTTCGAGCCGCACGCGCTCACGGCCGAGCTCACGCAACTGAACGATGTCGAGCGCGCGCGCTACGTTGCGCGGCGCGGCGTGCTCGACGGCATCGAAGCGTTCGACGCGGGCTTCTTCAACCTGTCGGCGGCGGAGGCGACGCTGCTCGATCCGCAGCATCGCGTGCTGATGGAACTGGTGTGGGAGGCGCTCGAGGACGCGGGCGCGGCCGATTGCGCGGGGCGCCGCGTCGGCGTGTTCACGACGTCGGGCCTGAGCCATTACCTGATCAAGCACCTGCTGCCCGATCCGTCGATCGGCGAGCGGCACGGGCAGTTGCAGTTGCTGATGCTCAACGACAAGGATTTTCTCGCGACCCGCATCGCGTACTTCCTGAATGTGCACGGGCCGGCCGTCAACGTGCAGACCGGATGCTCGAGCTCGCTCGTCGCGCTGCACTACGCGTGCCTGTCGCTGCTGCGGCGCGATTGCGAAATGGCCGTCGTCGGCGGCGTGTCGATCGCGCTGCCGCAGCAGTCGGGCTATGTGTTCTCGGAGAACATGATCGGCTCGCGCGACGGCTTTTGCCGCGCGTTCGACAGCGACGCGTCGGGCACGGTGCGCGGCAACGGCGCGTGTGCGGTCGTGCTCAAGCCGCTCGCCGACGCGCTCGCGAACCGCGATCCGGTATGGGCGGTGATCAAGGGCACGGCGCTCAACAACGACGGGCGCGACAAGGTCGGGTTCACCGCGCCGAGCCCGAAGTGGCAGGCCGACGTGATCGACGCCGTCTATCGCCGAAGCGGCGTCGCGCCCGACGATGTCGATTTCGTCGAGGCGCACGGCACGGGCACGCCGCTCGGCGATCCGATCGAGGCGAGGGCGATCAATCAGGTGTTCGCGGGCGCGCGGCGGCCGCGCTATCTCGGCGCGCTGAAGACGCAGATCGGGCACCTCGACACGGCGGCCGGCCTCGCCGGGCTGATCAAGCTGTGCATGTCGCTGCGAAACGGCGTGATTCCGCCGACCGCGCACTTCCGTACGCTCAATCCGCGTATCTCGTTCGACGATTCGCGGTTCACGATCAACACCGAACCCGTCGCGTGGCCGAGGCGCGATGCGCCGCGCTACGCGGCGCTCAGCTCGTTCGGCATCGGCGGCACCAACGCGCACGTGGTCGTCGCGGACGGGCCGGCCGACGTGCGGCGAGCCGGGGCGCCGTGCGACGAATGGGCGTCAAGCGCGCAGCGCGGCCCGCATCTGATCGTCGTGTCCGCGAAGAGCGCCGCTTCGCTCGCTGCGCTCACGCGCGCCTACGCGGACGAGATCGCAGCGCTCGACGACGCGGCGCTCGCCGATTTCGCGTACTCGACGCGCGTCGGCCGCCGCGGCTTCGAGCATCGGCTGGCCGTTTGCGCCGACGATCGCGAAAGCGCGGTCGCGCGGCTGCGCGCGGCGCGTGCGCGCTTCAGCGCGAAGCCGATCGCCGGCGTGAGCGTCGCCGCGGCCGACGCGCACGCCGTCGCCGCGCATCTCGGCGTCACGCCGCCCGACGGCGCGTCGCGCGCGATCGACGCGATCGCCGTGCGGCTCGCCGAGTGGGGCATCGCGATCGACGCGGGCTCGGCGGTGCGGCTCGGCGCCGCCGACGGCCGGCTGCACGTCGCCGCGCCCGGCGCGCCGTCCGAGACGATCGACGCCGCGACGCCCGGCGCGATCGACTACTATCTGCAGGCGGCGCTGTGGTGCGCGGGCGTGGCGGTCGATTTCGGCCGCGAAGCCGCGCGTGAAGCTGCCGGCGCGGTTGCCGGTGAAATCGGCGGAGACGCCCGGGAAAAGGCCCGCGCGCCCGCGCGCAGAAGAATCCGGATTCCGACCTACCGGTTCGACCGGCGGCGGCACTGGATCGACGCGCCGGGCGAGCGGCGCGGCGACGGCCGCGACAGCGGGCCCGGCGCCGCCGCCGCACCGGAGACGGCCGCGTCCGAGGCGCGGCCGCGCAAGCCGCCCGCCGAGCAGCCGACGAGCCTCGTCGCGCTCGAGGCGGCTCTGCTGTCGCACTGGCGCAGCCTGTTGGGACTGCCGACGCTGCGCAGCACCGACAACGTCTTCGAGCAAGGCGCGGATTCGCTGACGGTCGCGCAGTTCGTCGCGCAACTGAGCGCGGAGCGTGCGCTGCCCGTGCACGTCGTCGATTGCTACAGCGAGCCGAGCGTGGGCGGCCAGGCGCGCCTCGTCGGCGCGCGCATCGGGCTGGGCGGCCGCGTCGCGGCAGCCGCGCAAGCGAGCGCGCCGGCGCCCGAAGTCGAGAGATTTGACAACCTTTAAAGCGAGATTGCAGTGACGAGCCAATATTTCCTCAAGAAGAACGTCAAGATCGAGCCGCTGGTCAACCGCTGGCACGCCAATCCATGGCTCGTGTATCCGCCGACGGCGGCTTATCTGATGCGGCATCACCTCGAGATCATGACGTCGTTCGTCAAGCACGCGGCGCTGCACGAGAAGGCGGCCGCAAGCCGGAAGATTCGCGGCGGCCCGTTCGTGCAGGGGCTCAACGCGCAGGACGTGCCGGCGATGGAGGCGCTGATCGAGACCACGCGGCGCGACGGCGCGCATCTGTTCGGGCTCGCCGACGACCTCGACGCGCTCGGCGCGACGCTCGGCGCCGCCGACGGCCACAGCCTCGTTCCGTTCTACGAGCAGGTGCCGCAGCGCTTGCGCGGGATGGTGGAGCTCGCGTATCAGGCGGGCAACCGCGCGTACGCGCGGCTGATGGAGGGGCTGTACTACGACGCATACGATACGAGCGCGCTGCAGTCGTTCGCGCTCGCGCCGCTGTGGGACGACAGCCGGCCGTTCTGCCTCAGCACGCCGCGGCTCGACACGAGCGACGACGTGTTGCTCGACATCCCGTTCGCGGACCCGCTCGCGGTCGCGCTGACGGCGTCGCGCCGCAACGGGCTCACGCCCGCGCAATTCGAGGCGCTGCTCGATCGCCGCTCGAAGGGCACGCGCGCCGACGCGGTGGCCGCGCTGTTCTCGGACACCGCGCCGCCGCGCGGCGCGTCCGATGCGCACGAGCCGCGCGTGCGCTACTTCGGTCACGCCTGCGTGCTCGTGCAGACCGGCTCGGAGAACCTGCTGTTCGATCCGCTGATCGGCTACCCGTTTCCCGGACAATCGCCGCGCTTCACGTTCGACGATTTGCCCGACGTGATCGACTACGTCGTGATCACCCATTCGCATCACGATCACTTCGTGCTCGAGACGCTGCTGCAGATTCGCGATCGCGTGAAGACGATCGTGGTGCCGCAGAACACGCACGGACAACTGATGGACCCGTCACTCAAGCATACCGCGCACGCGCTCGGGTTCGAGAACGTCATCATGATGAGCGAGTTCGACACGCTCGAGCTCGGCGGCGGCAAGCTGCATGCGGTGCCGTTCCTCGGCGAGCACGGCGACCTCGACATCCGCAGCAAGCTCGGCTTTCTCGTCGAGGCGGGCGATCGGCGCGTGCTGATGGTCGCGGACAGCAACAACCTCGACGACAGGCTCTACGAGCACGTTCGCCGCCGCTACGGCAAGGTCGACCTGCTGTTCATCGGCATGGAGTGCGAGGGCGCGCCGGTGTCGTGGCTGTACGGGCCGATGCTCGACACGAAGCTCGCGCGTTCGATGGACGACAGCCGGCGGCTCAACGGCTCCGGCTCCAGCGCGGGCTTCCGGCTGGCCGAGATCGTCGGCGCGGATCGCGTGTTCATCTATGCGATGGCGCAGGAGCCGTGGCTCACGTTCATCAGCAGCCTCGAATACGACGAGAGCTCGTTCGCGATGCGCGAGGCGAGAAAGATGATCGCCGCGTGCGAGCAGGCGGGCATCGACGCGTGCCTGCTCAACGGCTGCGTCGACATTGCGCTGGGCGCGCGGTGACCGGATGGATCGCGCTCATCGCAGCCCGGCGGGGCCGGTCGACACGCTGCTCGACGGGATGATCGCCAAGAATGCGTATTATCCGCGCCGCATCGGCGGCGCGATGCGCGTGCACACGCTCGGCGATCACGCGGTCGTCAACAGCGGGCTCGCGACCGATACGTTCAACCTCGTCATCAGCCGCGCGGCCGACGGCGCGCAGGCGAATGCGATCGCGCCGATCGCGCGCGATTTCAACGAAGCCGGCTTGCCCGCCGCGTGGTGGACCTGCGGCGAATGGCCGGACGCGGCGTTCGCGCGTGCGCTCGGCGAAGCGGGCTTCGTCGCCGACGAAACGAGCGTCGGGATGCTGGCGGAGCTGGACGCGCTGCCGTGCGTCGCCGCGCCGCGCGGCTTGCGGGTGCGGCAGATCAGCGGGGCGGACGACGTCGCGCGCTTCGGTGCGCTGATCTGCGCGCTGTTCGATCCGCCCGATCCGTTCGTCGATGCGTTCTATCTGCACGTCGCCGCGCTGGAGATCGACACCGCCGAGCCGCTGAAGCTGTTCCTCGGCGAGATCGACGGCTGCGCGGTCAGCACGGCCGCGCTCTATCTCGACGCGGGCACCGCGCACGTGTTCGACGTCAGCACGGCGGCGCACGCGCGACGGCGCGGCTATGCGTGCGCCGTCACCCATTTCGTGCTCGCGCATGCGAGAGACCGGCTCGGCGCGGCCCGCGCGGCGCTGCAGGCGTCGCCGGACGGTCTGAACGTCTATCGGCGTCTCGGCTTTCAGCCGGTGTGCGAGTTTCGCGTGTATTCGAACCGCGCCGCGGTTCTGGAGAGAAGTCATGACCAGCATCCCCGTTAGACTCGATCGGTTTGCGCCGGCCGCCGCCCCGGCCGACCGGGCCGATCCGGCCGCCGCCACGGACGGCGCCCCGGCGGCGGCGTTTCCCGCCACGGCCGCGAAGGCCGCGATCCGCACGCTGGTTGCGCCGTCGCCCGGCGGCGCGCACGTGCTGTGCATCCCGTGGGCGGGCGCGAGCATCGAGCGCTTCTTCGCGTGGAAGCGGCATCTGCCGGCGGGCGTCGGCTTGTCGGGCGTCCAGTTGCCGGGGCGCGGCGCGCGCGCGCACGAGCCGTCGCCGACGGATCTCGTCGCGCTGCTCGACGAGATCGCGGCCGAGTACCTGGCGCTGCCCGACCCGCCGCGCATCCTGTTCGGGCACAGCTTCGGCGCGCTGATCGCGTTCGAGATCGCGACGCGCGTGAGCCGGGCGGCCGGCCAGGCGGGCGGCGATCCGTTCGTGCGGCTCGTCGTGTCGGGGCTGTCCGCGCCGAGCGTGATCGCCGAGGAAGAGCGCATCGCCCATCTCGACGACGACGCGTTCAGCGCGCAAGTGCACGCGCTCAACGGCATGCCGCCCGAGATCGCGCGGAGCCCCGAATCGCTGCGCTATTTCATGACCGTCCTGCGCTGCGATTTCCGGCTGTACGAATCCTATTCGTTCGACGCGGATCGCCCGCCGCTGCGCTGCCCGATCGCCGTGTGCTCCGGCCGCGACGATCCGAGCGTGTCGGAGCACGGGCTGAACGCGTGGGCGGCGCTCACGACGGGCGAGTGCCGGCGTCACGATTTCGACGGCGATCATTTCTTCATCGCGGACCACGCGGCCGCGATGCTGGGCCTCGCGCTGGACGCCGAAAGCACGCTCGCCGACTGAGCGGCGCCGCCTTCCTTTCCTTTTTTCGAATCGTCATTTCCTGTCGACCACGTTCATGAGCGAGACCTCGAAGCGCCATCCTTCCCTCGTGTTGATCCTGATTCCGGTCGTGATGCTCGGCCAGCTCTCGATGGACATGTATCTGCCCGCGCTCGACAGCCTGCGGGCCAGCATGCGCGCGACGGGCAGCGAGCTGCAGCTCACGCTCAGCGCGTTCGTCGTCTCGCTCGGCGTATCGCAGTTCCTCGTCGGCGAGTTCGCGCGCCGCGCGGGGCGAGGGAGCGCGATCCGGATCGCGCTCGTCGGCTTCGTCGGCGCGACGGCCGGTTGCGCGATCACGTCGTCGATCGCGTTCTTTATCGTCTGCCGCGCGGTTCAGGGCATCTCGGCGGCGGTGTGCGTCGCGCTGTCGTACGCGGTGATCGCCGATAACGCGAAGGACAGCCACGAAAGCATGCGCGGGATGACGATGCTCATGGTTGCCTCGACGGTCGCGCCGCTGATCGCGCCGGTCGCGGGCTCGCAGGTGCTGCAGCTCGCCGGCTCGTGGCGGGCCGTCTTCATGCTGCTGCTATGCGTCGCGAGCGCGACGACGCTCGCGTTCTTCACGCAACCGGCCGCGCGCTTCGATGCGCGCGCGTCGGACGCCTCGAAGCCGGCGCGCCAGATCTATCTCGGGATCGCGCGGTCTTCCCGGTTCTGGCGCTACGCGCTGCTTTGCTCGATCGGAACGACGATCAATTTCTGCTTCTTCTCGTTCCTGCCCGGCATCCTGCTGGTTCAGAACGGGCTCACGCAGAACGCGTTTTCCGCCGCGTTCTTCCTGTGCGGGCTGACCGAGATCGCGGGCTCGCTGCTCGCGCCGAGAATCAGCAAGCGCATCGGGCACCCCGCATTGACGGGGCTCGCGTGCGCGTGCTGCGCGCTCGGCGGTTTCGGCGTCGCGTATCTGTCGACGATGCAGGGGGCGGTCGTGCCGATCGTCGTCGCGTTCTCGATCGTCGAGCTGGGAACCGGCATGCTGATCGCGCCGTGCTTCTCGGCGGCGCTGTATCTGTTCCGCTCGGCGTCCAACGAAGCGTCCGCGATCTGCGGGTTCCAGCAATTCATGATCGCCGCCGGCGTCGCCACGTTCGCCGCCGCGATGCAATGGCAATCGTCGTATGCGCTCGGCATCCTGATCGGCGTGGCCGCGCTGCTCGGCGCGGCGCTCGGCTGCACGCTGGCGGGCGGCGCTGCGGCCGACGAGCGAGCCGATGAGCGAGCGGACGAGCGCGTGGCGCGGGTGGCGGCGAATCCGGATTAACGGCGAGGCGCCCGCGCGGGGCGCGCGGCGGCCGTTGGCCGGGCGACGCGCGGGGAAGGACGAAGGCGGCGCGCAACGCCCGCCGTGCAAGCGAGGCGAACGGCGGCGCGATGAAAGAAGCGCGGGAAGGGCGGCGGGCGAAGACGGCGGCGTGGGCCGCCGCCGGCAAGCGGCGAAGCGTCGGCTTCAGGGAATTCGCCTCATCGGGCGATTGCCGGCGGCCGCGTTTGACGCTTGGGATTGGACCGGTACTTACTGATAGAACGGCTTCGGCCCGGACACCATCACGCGCCGCATGATGCGATTGCCGACGGGCGGGTTCGGCGAATTGGTGTGGATCAGCGACGCGTTGTCCCAGATCACGAGGTCTTCGTTCGCGTAGCGATGACGGTAGATGAAATCCTCGTTGCGGCAGTGCGCGAAGATGCGATCGAGAATCTCGTCGCTTTCCTCGGGCGAATAGCCCTCGATCCGGTCGGTGTGCGCCCAGTTGACGAAGATCGAGCGTTGGCGCGTGTGCGGATGGGTGCGCACCGCCGGATGCGAGACGGTCGGCTTGAAATCGTCTTCCGCGATATTGAGATCGAAGCCGATCTTCCTGCATCGCTTCACGAGGCTGCTGTCGAGACTGAAGACCGCACGCTTGCCGTCGATCGCCGCTTTCAGTTCGTCGGGCAGCGTCTCGTATGCGCGGAACATGTTCGCGAACCAGGTATCGCCGTGCGCGTCGGGCACGGATTCGGCATAGAAGAACGTCATTTTCGCCGGGTGCTCGAGATAGCACAGATCCGAATGCCACAGCTCGAACGGCGGCGTCGGATAGCCGACCGGCTTGCCGTCTGACGTCACGTTCGACACGATCGTCATTTCCGGGAACGAGGACGTATTGGTCGTCATCGGGTGCGGCTCGAGCTCGCCGAACGCACCGCACGCGGCGATCTGCTGTTCGCACGACAGGCGCTGGCCGGGAAAGACGAGCAATTGATGTTCGGACAACAAACCGATGACGTCGTCGCGCGCTTGCGGCGACAGCGGCTTCGAAAAATCGATGCCTCGAATCTCTGCGCCGAGCGCAGGGGACAATTTGCGTGAAATCATGCGAATTCCTGTGGTGACGATGTTTGAACGCGATGCGCTTCGATCGGAATCCGAATACGGCGTTATTTTCGATATTCGATCGAAAATCGGATTCCTGATTGAATTAAAGGCATTAAAAAATATCGTCCGGAATACACGCTGTCTAGCTATCAATTATCACAGGTCTTTATCGGAAATCGGCGCGGCATCGAAAATGGACGTGAAGGATGGATATCGGAAACGGTGTGAAATTGATGGTCCGGCGCGGCTGCATTTTTCGGTTGCCGGTTCGCCCGCCGCACGGATCGCACGGTTCGCACCCGCCGCGCGCATTCCGTTTCGAGCGTTTACTTCACACGCGCGTCGCGCTCCGGTTTCAAACGATCGTCGTCCGCTCGAGCGGGAGGTCCGGCTTCCGACCTGCTGGAAAGCGAAATTTCAGGGGAAGCTCAAGCGTCCGATGAAGGGACCGGTCGGTGGCAGGGTTGAGTGGTGGCAATAGGCAATATTTGCCTGATTTTAAAATGCAGAGCAAAAATTACACGAGTGATGGCGTGTGCCGATCACTTGCATATTTTTGAATTCGAAATTGTTCGTAAATTTATTGATAATTCTTATTGAATTTAACTTTGTTTTTTGAGACATTTGCGATGATTGTTGTCTTGTATTTTTTTGCACCATTTCAAGAAAGGATTTCGTTAGAATTTTGTAATGTGTTGAGGGGGCGGGGTGTTGTTGCATAAATCGAGCGTGCGGACGGAGTAGCCCGCATGGTCATGATTTCTTGCAGAGCGAACGGATTGCGGACGAGCGAAGTCCGCAATCCGGTTGATTGCGCCGCCGCGAACCGCGACCTCGGTCGCCTGCGAATCAATGCAACGCGCCCAAAGACGATTGCTCGCGAGCGTCTTGATCCGACACATTGCCTTTTCGACAAGGGGCATCGATGGCATGAGACGTTGCCGACAGCGGTCTACATGCGAGTTGCCAACTACGCGTGCGCGTAGGAACGTCGAGCGTGCGTAGTCGGAAGCATGAGGTTGCCGATATTGTTGCAGCCGTGCGAGCGATCGACGAGGGGGAGTCGACGCGCGTAGTGTGCGAGAAATGGGGCATTTCTCGTTCGACCCTATATGAGTGGCGAGGCTTGTACCGTGATGTGCCGATGGCGGTCGTTGCCCACCTGGAGCAGCTTCGTCGAGAAAATGCCGAGCTCAAGCGACAATTAGGCCGGATCGAACTGGATCGAGCAATATTAATGAAGGCCTTACGACATCAGAACGCGGAATTAACGGCCCGATGCACAATGGCATCCTGGCTGCTCAAACATTGCCGAATCAGCGTGGCTCGGGCTTGTCAGTTAAGTGGGGTATCTCGAACACTGTTTATTTCCCGTTCAGTTCAAGGACATCAATCCCCTGGGGAATGAGCGGGATCTATCATACGCATACCAACTGCCCACCTATGTTTCGGCAAGGCGATGCAATCAAACGGGTAGACGGCGACAATTGTCTTGGCCGGTGGAGCGGTGACGGAGGCAGCGTAGCCGCCGTAGGCACCGCCCCACCAGCGGCGCCGGGCGGAGGGGGTTTTAGGATGGCTGATCGTATTCAAGAAGAAGCGAACAGCCATGACTGGAACCCACGTTACGGACCAGCAGGTCCGCCTTTTTATGAACAAGCGCAAACATCACACTCAGGAAGTCGCCGCGGCGATGGCCGGCATGAGCGTCCGCATGGCGCGGCGAATCGAGCACGGCCCCCATTTGCCGTCGCAGAAACCGGCGCGCACCTGGCGCACCCGTCCCGATCCGTTCGCCGACGTCTGGGAGACCCGACCAAGACACTCGACAGCTTCGACTTCGGCATGGTGCCGATCGTCTCGAAGGCGCACGTGATGGCGCTCGCGACCGGCGATTCGTGGCTCGAGAAAGGTGCGACGATCCTGCTGTTCGGGCCGCCGGGCGGCGGCAAGACGCATCTCGGCTCCGGCATCGGCCATGCGCTGATCAACGCCGGCTACCGCGTGCTGTTTACCCGCACCAGCGTGCTCGTGCAGAAACTGCAGGCGGCCCGCCAGAGCCTCCAGTTGCCGTCGATGCTCGGCAAGCTCGACCGTTTCGATCTGATCATCCTCGATGACCTGTCGTACGTGCGCAAGGACCAGGCTGAGACGAGCGTGCTGTTTGAGCTGATCGCCGAGCGGTATGAGCGGCGCAGTCTCCTGATCACGGCCAACCAGCCGTTCTCAGGCTGGAACGACGTGTTCCCCGACCCGTCGATGACGGTGGCCGCCATCGACCGTCTGGTCCATCACTCGACGATCTTCGAACTGAACGTCGAAAGCTACCGGCGTCGCAGCGCCAGCGACAACAAGCGCACGCGGCGACGTCAATTACCCGACACCGAACCGGAGGAAACGACAACTATGGCCACCTGACGAGCGACAAAATTACCACAGCCGACCGGCCATCATAATTGTCGCTCGACCGGCCAAGGTAGTTGACGATCTACAAACGGGCGCGTTCCGCTGCACGGTAAGGAGGGGCGGCGAATGTTCGGTATGTTGGCGTACGGCTGGGTGATCGGGTCTTGGCTGAACTGCCTTCGCTCAGCACTAACCGGAGCTGCAAAATTGGAGAGCATTAGGGCGTTTGCCGAGCGCGTCGTTGCGGTTTTAAAGTCAGCGGAGGCGCAGCGAAATGTTCAGTCCGTATGTCAGGAATTCCATGTTAGCCGTTCCACCTACTATCGATGGCGAGCCCGGTACGGGGGAATGAGTGTCGATGAGTTGATTCAGACCCGCACGCTTGAACTGGAAAATCGTCGTCTTCGATTACGTATTTGGCGGGCTCGCTTCAATTGTCGGATGCTGCGCATGCTGCTGGTACAGACCGCGGATCGACCGACGCAGACTAAACGAAGACTCTAGCCGCCGAGGTGAGGCGGGACGACGACCACGACCCGGCTGACCGTTCGCTGCGTGGAGCGCCACACCCAGGCGCTCCATCACTGATGACTCGTCGACGTGACAATCTCTACACGCATCACAGCGCATCAGGCCGATGAGGTGGGACGGAATTCGTGGAGGCCAACGAGCGATCTGATTCAGATAGAAGCGCTGCGTGAACGCGACAGGCTATCGGTAGTTCAGACGCGCCTGCGTACGTTGCCGGTTGTAGAAGATTTCGATGTATTCGCTGATCGAGTGGCGCGCCTGCTCGCGGGTGAAGAAGCGTTGATGATAGACCAGTTCGTTCGGTTGCGGTAGGGACGATGGTTACAGTACATGAGCGGACAGTGGCCCAAGCTGGTCCGCTACGTCGAGAACGGTAACTGGCCGATCTCGAACAACCTGTGCGAGAACGCGATCCGGGCCGTTCGCCGTCGGCCGCAAGGGCTGGCTGTTCTCCGATACGGTTGCCGGCGCGCAGGCCAGCGCCAACCTGTACTCCCTCGTCGAGACGTGCAAGGCGAACGGCGTCGAGCCGTATCGCTATCTGGTCTGGCTGTTCACCAGGTTGCCGTTCGCTGCAACCGCCGACGACTACGCCGATCTCATGCCTTGGAGCATGCCTGCCGCCCTCAACCTCTGAGGGGCGTCGTTAAAAGACCGCATACAGTGAATCAGCGTAAGCGATCAGACAAAGACGCCCCTCTATAAATGGAGCTTCTTGGAGAGTCGCTGGCCGTCCCTCAAGAAACCATGTCGCTCATAGAAGTGGTGAGCAGCCGGTCGGTGATCGCCGCTTGTCACTTCCAACTTTACACACCCGACCTGCCTAAACCAGTGTTCTGCAGCGCCAATCAGTGCGCTACCAACTCCGTTTCCCCGATATCGCTCGTCGACGACCATGCTAGTTATGCGCCCGAGATTGCCCGCCGCGTGGAAGAGCGGTAGTGCGTGGAGGCTAATACTACCGATAACTTCTTCTCGCACGGACGCCACAATGATTTTGTCTACCGGGCTCGGAAGCATCGCTTCAACTTTCTCAAGGACTAGCGCTGGAGTTGTCTGGTAGCCGAGTTGCTGCAGCAAGAATGCGGTTGTTGCGTGATCCGATGGTCGCGATTCACGGATGAGAATGTCCGATGACGTCATCGCCTACAGTGCTCCAAGGTAAAAGATCTTCGTAGTCGCTGAGAGTTGTTGCCTTCGGTAACGCCCTAAACAGCGAGACCAGATAGCGATACGGATCAACACCGTTCGCCTTGCACGTCTCGACGAGGGAGTACAGGTTAGCACTGGCCTGCGCGCCGGCGACAGTATCGGAGAACAACCAGCCCTTGCGGCCGACGACGAACGGCCGGATCGCGTTCTCGCACAGGTTGTTCGAGATCGGCCAGTTTCCGTTCTCGACGTAGCGGACCAGCTTGGGCCATTGCCCGCTCATGTATTGCAGCGCCTTGCCAAGCAGACTCGACGGCACAACGCTTGGCAGATGCTCGACCAGTATGCGCTCGATGACGGTGAGCACGCGAGCGCTGTACCGGGCGCGCAGTCGCTGCCGGCGTTCAGCCTTCCACTTCGCGCTGCGCGCCTCGGCCGCAAACAGCTTGCCGATCGGCATCACGAAGCGCGTGGCTAGCAGATCAGGCGAGCGTGCAGCCTTCGGCGCCGACTCCTCGGCCTTGATGAAGCCGCGACGAACGTGTGCCCAGCATCCGAGATGCACGAGCTGGTGATCGTGGGCGATGCCGTTATAGAGTTCGTACCCGTCAGTCATCAGCACGGTGCCGGGTTGCACGCCGACATAGAGCTTCTGCGCATGCTGGGCACCGCGCCCCGGCGAGTACGAGAACATCCGTACCGGTGGCCCTGAGCCGTTGACCTGCGCCCATAGGTAGCTCTTCGCCTGCGGCCTTCGTCCCGGTTCTTTCAGCACTTGGAACGTGGTTTCGTCGCCGTATATCAGGTCTGATTCGAGCAGCGCGTCGCGCATCAGGTTAATCACCGGCTGCGTGGCTAGTCCCACCCGCACCACACTGGCGGCCAGCGTGTTCGACGAGATATCGCCGCCGAAGCGACGCAGCAGTGTGGCCTGACGATACAGCGGCATGCCGTACTGGTACTTGCCAGTGATGATCCACGCCAGCGCGGATTCCGTGAGCAGCCCGCGCGGGACGATGCGCGCCGGTGCGGGCGTGACCTTAATGCCGAGGTCACAGCACGGGCACGCGTACTTGACCCGCTGGTGCTGAACGACACGCACCCGCTCGGGAATCACGTCAAGCTGTTCGCTCGTCTCGACACCGATCTCCACGAGGGCATGGCCGTCGTGCGCGCAGAATCGTTCAGACTCCGGCAATTCGTGCCGCACGACCTCGCGGGGCAGGTTCGGATCGAGTGGTTTGCGCCCGCGTTTTCCTCGCGCGTGGGCGGCGACTAACGTACCGGGCACGTCCTCGCGCGCGGGCGCGTCGGTAGCCGTCGCAAGTGCCTCTGCTTCGTTGAACAGGCCCAGCTGGTCGACATGGCGCGCTTCGCTTGAGGCGCCGAACAATTCGTGCTTGTAGGCCCGCAGCTTCTCTTCGGCCAGATCGCGCTGGGCCGTCACGAGCCGAAGCTCACCGCGCAGCGCATCGCGTTCGACGCTCGCGGCAATCAGCGCCTCGTACTCCTCGGCGCTCAACATGACGGGGTTGTTCGGCATGGCCAATTAGACCATGCCACCCGCGTGGTGTTCAGCTCATCCGCGCGTAATATCGCTGGGGATGCTTCTGGATCACGGCCAGGTCGATGCCGTCGAGCAGCCAGTGCAACTGCTCGGCGCTGAGCATGATCGTGTCGCCTCCGTTCGGCCAGATGAAGCGATCAGCTTCGAGGCGCTTGAGTAGCAACCAGAAGCCGTTGCCGCCCCAGCCAAGAATCTTGATGCGATCGCGACGGCGATTGCCGAAGACGAACAGCGCTGAGGTCATCGGGTTCAGGCGCATCGCCTGTTCGACCAAGATCGACAGCCCGTTGATGCCCATGCGGAAGTCGACCGGATCGCGATGCAGGTAGACCTTCAGCCCTTCGTCGAACCGGAACACGGCAGCCTCCCGAGCATCTGGATCAGCGTCGTGATCTCCTCAAGCCCCGCTTCGCCCAGCTTCAATTCCACCCCGTTGGGCAGGCGCACGTTCAGCGAGAGCGACAGCTTTGCTTCGGGGGTAACGGGCTGCGCCGCCGCCGCGACGACCGGGATAAATGCCGGTGACGAGGCAGGCATGTCGATCACATCGTTGTCTGCTGGCTCCGTCGGCAAATTTGCCGTCTTCTGGCTGCGCTGATAGCGCGTCACCCAACTGCGCAGCAGATTCGGGTTGATTCCGTACTCCATCGCCGTGCGCGCTATCGACACGCCCGGCTGAAGGCATTGCCGGATCAATTCCTCCCGCGCCGCTTCGTCGTACTCGCGGCGACCGTCTCGTTTCTGGCCGATCACCAGCCGCTCATGCAAATCCTGTTTATCGTTCATTGACTCTGATGCCATGTGTCCACGTGGACACGTAGCATCTGTGAGTCACGTGACCGATGCTAGGGCGTCGGTAAATGATCGCTTACGAATCAGCCTCGCCGTGCAATGGCGTCCTTCAAAGAGCGCTTACGAATAAACCGGTCGAGAACCGTTGATTAGTCGGCCCTGAACAATTCGTTTTACTGTGCGGCGGCGTCATGCCGCCGATAGTGCGGCAGTCTCGCCATTGAGCAGGACAGCAAGAATCAAGGCGTAAAAAAGCCGCAGCTTTCTCAGGATCATCCGCAGGTTGTGGCCGGCGCCGCATAGCACCGCATGGATCGCGTCACCCAGTGCGCCTTTAAGCCAATTCCGATCAAGTTTTCCATCTGCCTTCATATGACCGATGGTCGGTTCGATGGCGCTGCGCCGCCTGATCATCGCGCGCAGTGTGCGTGTGATGCCGCGTCGCAGACCGGGGTGGTAGATCTTCACGCCATCGGTCGCGGCCCCCTTGTAGCCACGGTCCACGATGGCAACCTCCGGCGTGACGTCGCTCAAGATCGCCGCTTGCTCCAGCGCTTCAGCCAGCGTGTGGCCGTCGTACGGATTGCCCGGCATCGAACGCGCACCGACCACGAGCCCTTCCTTGTGGGTCGTCGTGATCGACACCTTCACGCCGAACTCGTATGGCTTGCGAGCCTTGCCCTTGGCCAGACACTCAACTTCCGGCGCGTGCAGGGCGTAGACTTTGTTCTTGTCCTTCTGCTTTTGCGACAGAATGCGTTTCGTGCGGGCAACCAACTCCTGCAATGCCGTGCGGCTTTGATCCGTCACCGAGTCGAGCTGCCGTTCGACATCACGCATTACCCGGCCCACCCGCGAGCGCAACGTGCGTAGCGCCTTTCTCATCCGCTTGTATTGCTTCGCGTGCGCGTAACGGCCAATCTGGCTTGCCAGGCGCGGCGCCTCGCGGTTGTAGTTCTGACGCAGTTTCAGGCCGTGCCGTGCCGCGGCCTTCACCAGATGTTCGCGGCACCGCGCCAGCAACCGCGAATCGGTCGGATGCGCGATCGCCTTCTCCATGACCGTCGTGTCGAGGATCACGCGCTTCACGCTTGCAGCCTTGATCACGCCGGCGCGCCTGGCCGCTTCGATCGTCTCGGCCAACAGTTCTTCTACGCCGGCTTTGCCAAGCCGCTTGCGCCAGCGCGTCAGGCTCGACGGATCGATCGGGGGCTCCGTCTGCAAGTACGTTTCGCCGGTGAACACCTGCCAGTACGGGTTCTCCACCCATTGCCAGACCACTTCTTCGTCGGACAGGTCGAATGCGTGCTGCAAATACACCAGGCCGGCGATCAGCCTCGGTGACGTTGCCGGACGACCTTTGCGTGAGACGAAGCTCTCGCTCATCGACCCGCTCAATCGATCCCAGTTGATCAGATTGGCCAAACCGACCAACGGATGCTTCAGGTTGATCTGTTCGCACAACGGTTGCCGGAAGAAATCTCCCTCCGTCACAGGCGTCTTCGGACCCATCCGCACCTCGTCGAAATTTGCAGGATCTAGCCTTTAATATGCCTGCTTCCTGCAATTCCCTCAACAGGGTTACGGCCTAAAAGCCTTGCCGTATAAGGCTCTCAGGATTGTTCAGGACCGACTGATTAGTAACCCTATTGCCACCCGTGGCAACGCTGATTGCGTCGCATCAACACTGGTCATCGAGCCCAACACGGGTTGTCTGAATACTGACAGTACCCATATGCCTTAGTTCAGGATGCTCGTTGCACAGCATTTCATGAGTTTGCCCGTACGCATTTCGAATTGCCTGCACATCGTCAAACGGCGCGTTCGTGTATCCGATCGCCATATTTGCTACACGGTTGTACAGATCCTCGTGCTGAATATCGGTCGTCAGCGGTTCGAAGATCGGCCGACCGATCGACACTGGCATTGCGCCCGACGACGGATTAAATTCGTCGTCTCCGTTTGCCATCGACATGCCGACCGGCACCGTCTCTGCGAACGTGTGGTACCCACCATAGTTCATGAATGCGGCAATGCCGAGCGTTGCTGGCTCGACGACGTCTGCGCGGCCATAGAGCGGTTTGTCGGAAAGCGTGTTGAGCGCGAGTAGCACGTCGCACGTGCCGCCCGATTGCGCGCCGGCTGAAGGCAGCCCGCGCAGGTTCGATTCGACTGCGAACGTTCCGTTCGGCTGCCAGCGGTTCACGCCGACGCCGTGCGGGAACGCGTGCGCGTCGAGTGCCTCAAGGAACGTTCGCTCGGTGCCATCGCTCGCGGTCGCGAATAGGTTCTGGTAAATCTCCATAACCGGATGATCCGGCGCGATCTCCGTCGCAGACATCATGAACGGTCGCTCGGGCAGCCCGCTAGCGCCCGGCTCGATAGGTGCACCCTGCCGCGCGATCCCGTTTATGTTTCCGTAGCTCGCGTCTGCGTGCAATGCTGCGCGCAAACGGGCCTCGACAACAGGATCGCTCGAGGTCACCATTACATTTCCAAAGCCGAGTCCGTGCTGCGCAGCAGATGTATAGATGCCGTTTACTGGCTCACCGTCGATGAGCGGCACACGTTCGCTGCGCATTCGGCTCACCGCGTCGTCGAAGTTCGTCGTACGCGTGCGCTGCGTGAACTGCGCATAGCGGTCGGCAAACTGTTCGGCCACGCCATTGCCAAGCGGCTGCAGCATTTTGCGAATGGCCTCGACATTTTCCGGTGCATCTTTAACCTGCATCAGTTGCCATACCGTTGTGCCGAACGAACTCAGCATCTTGATCCGCGACAGTAGATCCCTTGCGTCGCGCCCTGGCATGTAGCGGCCGTCGTCGCCGATGATCGGGCTGCGCAACTCGGTCATTATCCAGTTGCGGACCCCTTCCGATTCCTTACCAGGCGGTTGCCGGCCAATCTGATCCGACGTCGGCTCGAGCGGATTCGTCAGTGTGCGCTGGAACACCTGACTCATTGACTGCCGTTGCCCCTGAAACATCACCGGCGTGTCCGCAAGCTGACCTTGCGGTGTGAGTACGGATTCGAGCACTGTCGAGAGTGTGTTTCCGAAGCGCTGATACACTCGGCCAACGTCCCCCGGATGATCAAGCATCGCCATGCTAAGCCCAGCCTCAAACAGGCGCCCGTTCGTCAGCGCGAGTTCCTGCGCCTCGTCGAGTCGAATCCCGGCCGCAGTCGACACGAGTCGACTGGCATCGATTTCACCCGCTCCGTTAGAGGCGGACTGAGCAATCTGTTTCAGCTCGCCCCCCTTCACCTCAGCATATAGACGGATCGGTGGGAGGTTCACATTGATACTTGGCATGGTCGCTTCGAGTCTCGGATAAAACAAGTGTCGTCATGTTGCACACCTTCTGCCAAGGGCGCTTTCAAATTTCAATCGTGCTCAGTCCCACCCGCTGCGCGCAAACAACTTGCACAAGCCGCGGCGACAGGGACGTGACCGCTCCTCGACGACCAGATACGTTTTGTTGCGGCGCGGCGGGCCCGAGCGTAAGCGTGTCCCCTGCGGCCGAACAAGCCGTATCGGGGATGCGTCCCTGCAGCGTCGGATCGAAATCGAACTGCTTGCGCGTGCGCAGCATGGGCTCGTGCTTACGAATCAGGGTCGAATTCGACACCATTCGACAGGCGCACATGTAACGAGAGTGCCATCAACGACGTGTCCGGTGGCAGTACAGGGGAAACAGCCAGCACTGTCGATGGCACGGTGACGACAGGGACAAATACCTGCGCTTCACTCACCGGAGCACGATGTGTTGGGCCTGGGATGTCGATTGATACGCCGTCTATCACCAGCGGGTCCGGTCTCGTTGGTGTTTGCAGTGTCTGCTGCTGATGGCGCGAGATCCAGCGGCGCAACTGGTTCGGATTGACGTCGTGCTCCATGGCCGCCCGGGCGATCGATACCTCCGGTTTCAAGCAAAACTCGACCAGCTCCCGGACGGCATCTTCACCAAATTCCCGCCGGCCATCCCGTCTGCGGCCAACTACCAGTCTGCTTCGAAGATCCTGTTTTTCTGTCATCACGGTCTGAGTGCATGTGTCCACGCGGACACTTAGCATCTGACCTTCTGCCTACCATTGGTAGGGCGTCGTTTATTGACGGCTTACGAAGGATTTGGTGGAACACGGTGTGCAGGTTGGCGTGCATCGCATCAAGCGATTGCGCAGAAAGCTTGGATTGCGTTGCAAGCAGAAATGCAAGTGCACGGAATCCTCGCCCGCTGCGGCCATCCGCTCAATACCAGCGTCGTCGAAGGCATCAACAACACCATCAAGGTCATCAAGCGTCGGGCTTACGGGTACCGCGACAACGAATATTTCTTCCTCAAGATCCGCGCCGCCTTCCCCGGAATTCCACGATGAACCAAAAAAAAGCGGTCGAAATGACAGAGCAAACCATTTATTTCCGGAATATAGGATCACAACGTTTGATCGTTTGGTGTGAGAAGGGCTGTTGGGGCACGTGTCTGGTCCCTGCGCATTTCGCGTGAAGACAACTCTATAACATATTGATTCATTGGGAGTTTGGTGCGTGACGTCAAAGGCACCAGGGCACTGCTAGCACGCGGGTATCAGGAGAGGGACGCGTGGCGGAGGTCTGGGTGAGTAACGGTGGCTCAAACATTCCGGAAATACATTGTCCTACCGGATGGGGTCCGAGTTGCCTACGATGATGTGACGATATGGCGGCGCCGATAACCGGTGATCGGCTCATGAGCGCTGGGGCGATCGAATGACGAGGGTGTTTCTGCGAGAGCGGAAGGCTGCCAGGTCGAACGAAGGGACATCTTGCCGGTGATGAAGTGATAGATATGATATGGAGTCCGAGGTAATGCTCCATGTGGAAAGTGAATTGGGTATCGCCGGTGGCGGCCGATGATGAAGAGATGATGACCCGCTGCGCGAGAAGGCGCGGCATTTGAAGAGGAGCGAAAAAACTTCGCCGATATGTAACATCGGCAAGATTTTATAATTGATAATCGAACTTCCCGTCGCCAGTAGATTTATTGTTGTTAAGAGATTTCGTTGTTCGACTCTTCAATAAAAGGTGAATGATATGAAAATCTTTGGCGTGATTGCTATATTGGTTTCCTTGATCTCAGCAAATGCTCAAGCCGCTGCGAACCCGGATTCTCTGAGAGATTCATTCGAGAAGACGTGCCTCGGGAAAGATGTGGATCGAGAGAAGTGCCTTACAGAGGGACAGGATTTTGGAATCTTTAAAACCAATAAACCACCTTATCATTTTCTTTTTATGCCAGTTGTTAGGATCAGTGGGATAGAGTCATCGGAGTTTTGGGATGGTAGCTATCCATCGTGGTTTTCAAACGCGTGGCGATACCGATATTTGGTGGCGGCGCATTTGGGTTCCGGGAGTTTGACGGCAGATAAAATATCAATTGCGATTAATTCAAAACAACGTCGTACGCAGAACCAACTGCATATTCATATGAGTTGCATTGGCCCGGGGGTTTCTGAAAAACTGGATGTAGTAGGAACTGAATGGATGGATGTTAAGATTAAGGATGCATCGGGTTACGAGCATACCTATCATGCTATCCGCATGCCTGGTGCTGATTTGCCGAGTTCGCTGAACTCCATGTTGCTCGATAAATATCCCGATATCCACAAAAAATTCGATCGTCAGGCAATTTTTGCAGCGGAAAATCGCGGTGCCGCAGTTGTGCTTGTTGGTGAGTATGATGAGAATGTTGAATATTCTGGCGCTGCGGAAGATCTTCAGCAGGCGTGTAAGTGATCGGTTTTCTTGCGTCGTGTTTATGTATAGTATAGGCATACTAACAGTGCATTGAGATATTTGTAAATTTATTGAGCGGATATTGAATCCTCTAAAATTCCGTGGGGTGTTAAATGAAGTCACTGCTATGTATATTTTTCTTGATGTTCTTAAGTCAATCATCTTTTGCGGCGACGGATAGCTGTAAGAGTGAGCGGAACAAAGGGGAGGTGGCTCGTTGTCATATTGAGCTTGCCTATAAAAATGCAACTGCTGGCTGTACTCACCCAGACGGGTCGACGGTGATGAGTGGCGCATGTAGTGGAGTTGTAATTCGCGCAACTGATACGAAAACAAAGGATGGTGAGGGGCATCCGGTATGGAGTTATATTGATAGGGGTGGGGTTTCATTTTCTTACTTGCGGATGGATTCGAATTTTAAGAGTTTTGCTTATGGACATGTAAATGGATTCATTATCTATCCTGTTGATCATACGCCTTCAGGGAAAGCGCCGGCAGCGATTAAGTGCGCGTTCCCGTTTGATGGTGATACGGTGAATCGCATCAATCTTAGTGATCGGCTGATGAGTATGTGTGGAATGAATCGGCACTTTGAGGAAAGTAGGCCGTGCAAGGATTTGAGTCCGCAAATTAAAAGTGATCAAGGTTGGTATGGTCATTACAAAAAATTCGCGACTGCGAGTGAGTTTCCAAATGTGCCGAGTTCTGCGGCGCATTCGTGCGGTTTTGTGCTTGACGGAAGTGATAGGGATGGCGTGGATGCATTTAATACATTCATTAATAGTAGAAATTATGCAATTAATGAAAATAACGCAGATGGTGCATATTTCAATGCCGAGAACGAGGTTGTTGTGAAGCAATGGGATTTGAATAAGGTGAGTGATATACCTATCGAGGCATTTTTTTATCAGGCGGGTTCTCCGGAGGGTTTGAAGAGTGCGCAAATTAATCAGATGGATTATTACAAGGCTGCTGGTGATCCGGTGCCGATTATAAAAATTACATTGCCTAATGATAACAAGGGGGCCGCTAAATTCGAGTATAGCGGTGATGATCAGGCAGTTCCTATCCCCTAAGCGTTCCTCCGGAGTCAATGGGGTATTTTTTGACTTTTTCCGGAAATGAATGGGCCTGGCCGATCGATAACGAATGGCCTTCACCGACTTTCGGACATACCCTTTCTGAGGCTTTGGCCGCTCGCCTTAGGGGGCGGTACGGTTGGTCACGCGACAGCGGGGGCTGCCCAGTCCTGGGGGGGCTTGTTTTTAACGTTCGCGGCGCGGATTGAATCAAGTGATTTGGCTTTGATATCGATAAAAAAAGCGGAGGAAATGATCCACCAAACCATCTATTTCCGGAATATGGGGCTACAACATTGCCAGATCGATACGAACAGCCGTACTCGGGCATGTACAGAGCAACTGCGGATCACCCGTAGTGGAAACACATAAGGTATTGATTAATTAGTGGTTTGTAGCATGACGCCAGAGGCGATGAAGGTGCCGTCAGCATCCGGCACAGGCGGGGGAAATAGGCGCGCGGCGGCAACCTGAGTCGGTAAAAGTGCCCGAAAACTCCGGAAATACATTGTCCTACCGGATGGGGTCCGAGTTGCCTACGATGATGTGACGATATGGCGGCGCCGATAACCGGTGATCGGCTCATGAGCGCTGGGGCGATTGAATGATGAGGGTGTTTCTGCGAGAGCGGAAGGCTGCCAGGTCGAACGAAGGGACATCTTGCCGGTGATGAAGTGATAGATATGATATGGAGTCCGAAGTAATGCTCCATATGGAAAGTGAACTGGGTATCGCCGGTGGCGGCCGATGATGAAGAGATGATGACCCGCTGCGCGAGAAGGCGCGGCATTTGAAGAGGAGCAACAAAAATGGCACTCGATCCGAAGACGATGGGCAACACGTATCCGATTCCGACGTACCGGTTTGTGGTATCGGTGGGCAAGGACCAGATGTGCTTTAGCAGCGTGTCGGGCCTGGACCAGTCGGTGCAGCTGGTGAAGTACCAGGACGGCTGCGGCAACCTGTACCAGATGCCGGGTCAGGTGGAGCCGCTGACGATCACGCTCAAGCGTGGGGTGATGCCCAAGCAGAGCCAGCTCTATACGTGGGTGAATTCGATCACGTTCAACCAGGTGGAGAAGAAGGACCTGTCGATCAGCTTGACGAACGAAACGGGCTCGGTGCTGCTGGTGACGTGGAGCGTGATGAATGCGTTTCCGACGAAGTGGACGGGTCCGAGCTTCGACGCAACGAGCAACGAGGTGGCGTTCGAAGAGGTGAGCTTGGCGGCTGACCGGCTGTCGGTGCAGTTCCATTGAGCGGCGCCAGGGTGAGTTGAACGGGATACGGATTGGGAGAGGGAATCATGGCGGATTACAAGGTACCTGGGGTGTATGTGGAGGAGCCGTTCGGGCTGTCGCTGTCGATTCAGACGGGACAGACGGCGGTGCCGGTGTTTGCGTTTGAGACGAAGACGACGTGGGGCGGCGCAATTGGCGACACCGTCAAGGACAGCGTGATTGATCACGCAGGGGTGACGGAGTTCGCGTCGTGGCTGGACGTGACGACGGTGCGGCAGCAGTACTGGAACAAGGCGTACGAGAAGGGACCTGGAGATGAGCAGACAAAGAAGTCGGCTGCCGATGCTGCGGTTGACAAATTCGACCGCGAAGTGGCGACCGATCACCTGTACCAGTCACTGAAGCTGTACTTCCAGAATGGCGGGGGGCACTGCTATATCGCCCCGGTGGAGACGCTCGAGGCTCTGGTGCCGGCGCTGGACGACGTGACGCTGCTGGTGCAGGCGGGGACGGATGTGAAGGTTTTCAGCGGAGAGGTCGGCAAGCTGTGCGGTGTCGGCAAGGCGTGTTTTGCGATCTATGACGGTCCGCAGAACGAACTGGCGAAGCCGGAGGATGTATCGGCTGCTGTACAGACAGAGAATTATCCGGATAACCCATATGCCGCAGTGTACTACCCGTGGCTGACGGTGTCGGGCACGGATGGCAAGCCCCTGGATGTACCGCCCAGCGGTGCAGTGGCGGGCGTGTATGCGCGGGTGGACCGCGAGCGCGGGGTGTGGAAGGCACCGGCGAACGTAGAGATTACCGGCGCGACGCCGAAGTACAAGGTGTCGGACTCGGTGGACGCAGAGTGCAATGTGCCGGCAAAGGGAGGCAAGTCGATCAACGTGATCCGCACGTTCCGAGGCACGGGGCCGCTGATCTGGGGGGCGCGCACGCTGCAGTCGAACCAGGGGACGTGGCGGTATGTCCCTGTGCGACGGCTGTTCAACGCGGCGGAGAAGGACATCAAGACGGCGATGAGCACGGCGCTGTTCGAGCCGAACAGTGCCCCGACGTGGGAGCGCGTGCGTGGTGCGGTGGAGAGCTACGTGCACGGGCTGTGGCAGCAGGGGGCGCTGCAGGGGGACGTGCCGTCACACGCGTACTTCGTGCAGATCGGACTGGGGACCACGATGACACAGGAGGACATCAACAGCGGCAGGATGAAACTGAAGGTGGGGCTGGCAGCGGTGCGGCCGGCGGAATTCATCGTGCTGCAGTTGACGCAGGACGTGGTGCCGGCCTGAGGGCAGGCGAGTTTGGCCGGAGGGCGCCGGTGGGCGCCGCTGTACACACCAGTTTGAGGATGGATCATGAGCGAAACGTATGCGGTGCCAGGTGTATATGTGACGGAGAGCAACGCGCTGGCGTTGAGTATTCAAAGCGGTGAGACGGCGGTGCCGGTATTTGCGGGTTTTTTCAATGCAATTCGTCCGTCCAAGCCTGATGCCCCGCTGGCGTGTGTGCGTATCGAGAGTTGGCTGGACTTTACCCAGCAGTTTGGCCCGTCCGACCGGATCACGATTGATCTCACGAAGAGCACTTGCCATTTGACGTCGTATATGGGCTCGGACAGTGTGCGCCTGTACTTCGACAACGGTGGCGGGCCGTGTTATGTGCTGAGTCTGGATCGCGACCGCACGGAACAATCGCAACACCGTCCTGACGTGATGGCGCAGATTGGACCGGCGATCGAGCAATGCCCGGACATTACGCTGCTGTGCTGGTGCGAGCACATCGACAAGGTAAACAAAAAGATCGATACGGCGGTGTATCAGGAATTGGGAAAGTTGCTGGGCGCGAGCGCGACGTCGGGCGGTAATCGCGGGATGTTTCTGCTGGCCGATGCGGGGGTGGCCGGCGATCCAGCGAAACCCAGCGACTGGACGATCAGTACGTCCTTGTCGGTGGCAGATAAAACGCAAGTGGCGACGTACTTTCCGTCGTTGTTGACAGGTTATGCGCGCGATACGAGCAACTATGTTGATCGTGGGGTGGTGGTAACGAATTTCCCGAATGATCAACTGAAGGAAGTGACGGATGCTCGGGTCACCCTGCGCGACGACAAGATCTCCGCGACGCTCGACGCGCTCAAGGAGAAATCCTCCGAGGAGAGCGTAAGCAAAATTATCGAATCGGTAAACAAGTTACTGGACGCCGATCATCTGCTCAGACTCTCTCAGGAAGCCGACCCGGTGGTCTTGCGCGCGAGCGTGGCGATGGCGGGGGTGTATGCGCGGGTGGATCGGGATCGTGGCGTGTGGAAGGCGCCGGCCAACGTTGGGTTGGTAGGAGTGGAGGATCTGGTTGTATTGGGGTTGAACGGGACTGACGAGTTCGTGCGGCCGATTCGCGTGGACGATGCACTGAACGGGAAACTGGTCGACGCGAAGATCAACGCGATTCGCACGTTCCGCGGCCGAGGGGTGATGGTGTGGGGGGCACGCACGATGGTTGATCCGCACCAAACGAACTGGCTGTATGTGCCGGTGCGACGCCTGTTCAATACGGTGGAGCGGGACGCGCGCGCGGCGCTGCGCACGGTGGTGTTCGAGCCGAACAGTGCGGTGACCTGGGAGTCGGTGCGCTGCGCGCTGGATCACTATCTGAATGCGCTGTGGCGCCAGGGCGCGCTGCAAGGCAACACGCCGACGCAGGCGTACTTCGTGCAGATCGGGCTGGGGAGCACGATGACGCAGGAGGACATCAACGAAGGCAAGATGATTGTCAAGATGGGGCTGGCGGCGGTACGGCCGGCGGAGTTCATCGTGCTGGAGCTGACACAAGACGTGGTGTCTGTCTGACGCATCGACGCGTCGGCAGATGGGTAGGACGGCGCCGCTGCGCGCGCTAACGAGAGGATGAATCATGGACGAAACGTATGCGGTGCCGGGTGTGTATGTGATGGAGAGCAACGCGCTGGCGTTGAGTATTCAAAGCGGCGAGACGGCGGTACCGGTGTTTGTGGGGTTTTTCAATGCAATTCACCCGCCCAAAGCGGAAGCGTCGCTGGCGTGTGTGCGTATTGAGAGCTGGCTGGACTTTACGCAGCAGTTTGGTTCGTCAGAACAGGTGCGTGTCATTGCCGACCAGAACCCGCCGAGTATCGACGCCAAGGCATCCTACGCTAACGTGGGCTCGTACAGCGTGCGCCTGTACTTCGAAAACGGTGGCGGACCGTGTTATGTGCTGGGCCTGAATCGAGAGCAGCTCGATAATCAGAAGGCGCAGATCGGTGCGGCAATTGAGAAGTGTCCGGACATCACGTTGCTGTGTTGGTGTGAGTACACCGACAAGGATTCTATTGTTTATGAGCAATTGGGCACCCTGCTGGGGGCGAGTGCGACATCGGGTGGCAATCGCGGGATGTTCTTGTTGGCCGATGCATGGCAGGAGTCGGGGAAATTTAAGGCGCCACAGGTTACCGAGGTGACGCAGGTTGCGACGTATTTCCCGGCGCTGCAAACGGGTTACGCGCGCACGTACAGTGATCAGGGTGTGACCGTTCAGATTTCCGTTGATCACAAAAAGGCATTCGAGGCATACGTTGCCCGACCGACTGGCGACGTGACGCTGGCCTATATTCGTCAAGTTTTTGAAGACGTCAAGGCAGGCAAACTGCATCGTCGTAAAGTTGGCGAGGATGATGTCGACGTGAACGGAGGTGCGCCGAATTTGGATAAAGACCCGCCTTGGAGAGTTTTGGAGCTTCTCTATTACGGGGTACTGCATGAAGTGCTGACCCCCTACTTAGCGCATTCCGGGCCCGTGATTGTACGCGCGAGCGTGGCGATGGCGGGGGTGTATGCGCGGGTGGATCGGGATCGTGGCGTGTGGAAGGCGCCAGCCAACGTGGGACTGAGCGGGCTAACGGATCTGGTTTCCGTCGAGCCGGGTGGTAAGAGCCCGACGTCGATTCGTGTGGATGACTTGCTGAACGGGAAACTGGTCGACGCGAAGATCAACGCGATTCGCGCGTTCCGAGGCCAGGGGGTGATGGTGTGGGGCGCACGCACAATGGTCGATCCGCATCAAACGAATTGGCTGTATGTGTCGGTCCGACGCTTGTTCAACACGGTGGAGCGGGATGCGCGCGCGGCGCTGCGCACGATGGTGTTTGAACCGAACAGTGCGGTGACCTGGGAGTCGGTGCGCGGCGCGTTGGATCACTACCTGAATGCGCTGTGGCGCCAGGGTGCGCTGCAGGGTGATACGCCGACGCAGGCGTACTTCGTGCAGATCGGACTGGGGAGCACGATGACGCAGGAGGACATCGACCGCGGCAAGATGATCGTCAAGATGGGGCTGGCGGTGGTGCGGCCAGCGGAGTTTATCGTGCTCGAGTTGACACAGGACGTGGTCGCGGCATAACGCCAAGCAGAACGAACAGGAGAGGGTGATGAGCGACGTATATACCGTACCAGGGGTGTCGGTGTCGGAGATCGGCGGACGATCCCTGGCGGTCGTAGCGGGCGAGACGGCGGTGCCTGTGCTGGTGGGGCGGTTCTACGACACGGCGGGCCAGCTGTGTGCGTTGGATGGATGCGAACGGGTTGAGAGCTGGATGGCGTTTGGTCGGCGGTATATGACGGGGCCGTTCGTGATGACGGTAGCGGGGAAATCGCCGGAAACGCGCGCGTCATCTCCGCTTTATCGTAGTGCCGACAGCGTGCGTCTGTATTTCGAGAACGGCGGAGGGCCGTGCTACGTGGTGTCGGTGCCGGAGCCGGAGGATACGAAACGGACTGCGTTGCCGGAGCGGATTCGTGCATGTCCGGAGATCTCGTTGTTGGTGTGGTGCGAGTGTGAAGCAAAGCCGGAAGGTGATCATGCGGTCTACACCGCATTGGGTACCTTGTTGTCGGCGGGCGCGAACAATGCGGGATATTTCCTGTTGACCGACGGCGAGCAGCAAAATGACGGGGGCGTGACGGCACGGTCGACGTCGGTTGCGACGCAGACGGCGGTCTACTACCCGGGGCTGGATGCCGCAGCGACGTCGACGGCGACGGCCTACTTTTCGGGGCTGAGCGCCAGGTTCTGGGGCGCCACGACGCTGACGGCCGAGGTGCTCGAACAAGTCATCGAGCGTAAAGCAATCACGGACCTCGAAGAGTTGGAGAAAGAGTTTGAATCGATTTTTCCATCGCCTCACCGCAATTCTCGCCGGGCAGCCAAGGAGAACGCCCGCGCGCTTGGAGAATTGTTGGTCGCACGCGTTGAAGCACTGACCGAAGACTGGCTGATGATGGACTTGCCGCTACGCACGAGTGTGGCGATGGCGGGAGTGATCGCGCGGGTGGACCGTGAGCGTGGGGTGTGGAAAGCGCCGGCCAACGTGGTGGTGCAGGGCAGTACGCGGGGTTGGCGGACCTGCAAACGGGTGAAGCGGTGCGCGTGGACGATGCGTTGAACACGAAGCTGGTCTATGCCGGGATCAATGCGCTGCGCGCTCTTAGCGGCTTGGGGGGCTGGCATGGGGCGCACGCACGCAGGCGCCGGCGGCGCAGACGGCGTGGCGCTATGTGTCGGTGCGCCGGTTGTGCAACGCGGTGGAGCGTGACCTGCGCGAAATGTTGCGCGCGGTGGTATTTGAGCTCAATAGTGCGGTGACGTGGGAGACGGTGCGCGGTGCGGCGGATCACTACCTCCACGGGTTGTGGCGTCAAGGGGCGCTGCAGGGCGAGGCGGTGGAGCACGCGTATTTCGTATCGATCGGCCCGGGGGTGACGATGCGCGCGGAAGACATCACTGACGGCTGGTTGGTGCTGAAGGTGGGCGTAGCGGCAGTGCGGCCGGCGGAGTTCATCGTACTGGAACTGACGCAAGACGGGATGGCGGGTTAGCGCTTGCTGGACAGCGGCAAGGTGGGGTGGGTGAGGTTAATCCGACAGCCGGTACCCGGTACCGATGGCCGCTGCGGCGGTGAGAGCGGACGGGCAGCGAACACAATGAGGAGAGCAGCGCCATGGGTGAAGGTGCAATGAGTGATCAGGCGTGGCTGGAGCCGGGCGTACGGCTGACGCAGGCGGTGGTACCTGGCGACGGATGGAGTGATGAGTTGCCGAGTGCGGTGCCGGTGTTTATCGGATGGACGGTGCCGCGTAATGATCCGGATACTGCTCACTGGCTGAATGTGGCGTCGTGGGACCAGGTGCAAGCCGAGGCGATGGCGTGGCCGCAGGTGCTGCGCGACACGGTGCAGCATTATTTCGACAACGGGGGAGGGCCCTGCTTTGTGTTGGCGGCCCAGCTGCCCGAGGATCTGGAGGCGTTCAGTTTGTGGTCGACGCTGGTGCAGGAGGCCACTGCCCGAGTGCTGGGCGAACCGACGATCACGCTGGTGGCGGTGCCGCAACTGGCGGGACTGGTCGATTCGCTCGTGAAACCTGGAGAGGTTGGTGCGAAGCTGATTGATGCGTGGAAGCAACTGTTGAGTGCGTGTGCCAGCAGACCGGAGCTGTTTTTTGTGCTGGATGCACCCGCCGAGCCGTCTACTGCACGTGCTTGCTTGGAACTGTTGCGTGGCGAAAAATCGCTGGGCGAGCTGGGGCAGCGCGCGGCGCTGTACGGACCGCATCTGGTGACGGATTACCGTCAACCTGTGCAGGCCGGGGCCAGCGGGGACGAGAAAGGCGGGTTTCGTGTGGTGCCGCCGTGTGGCGCGGTATTGGGCGTGTATGTCCGCACGGATGCGACGTCGGGCGTGTGGAAGGCGCCGGCCAATGAAGCACTCGCGCACGTGGTGAAGCCGCGGGTGCGTGAGACATTGACGAGTGGCTGGTTTGATGTGTCGAAGGTAACGATCAACCTGATCCGCAGCTTTGCGGGGCGTGGCACGCGCGTCTGGGGGGGCCGAACGTTGGACGGGAGAGAGGGGTCGCCGTTTCGTTACGTGCAGGTGCGTCGTGCGCTGACGTGGATCGAGGTGAACCTGAAACAGATTTGCCGGTTTGCCGTGTTCGAGCCCAACCATGAAATCACCTGGTTTCAGTTGCGTGGTCTGTGCGGCGCATGGTTGCGGCGCCTGTGGCTGGATGGGGGGCTCGCCGGTGCGGACGAGGCGGATGCGTATGTGGTGCGGGTGGGCCTGAACACGAGCATGACGGCCACGGATATCGAGGACGGGCGGTTGATCGTCAAGGTCGGGGTCGCGCTGCTTCATGCGGCGGAGTTCATCGAGGTGAAGTTGGTGTTGCAGGTGGGTGAGACACATGCTGGCGAGGCCGATCAAGGGGGGAGCAAATGGGCGTGAATCCGAATCTGTGGGACTTGAAGGTGCCGGATGTAAGAGCACCGGATTTTAATAGTCCATTGATGGCGGCGCCGATGTTGTCGCACCGGTTCGTCGCGACGTTTTTCATCAAAGGAATTCCGAGCCCGTTCGATGTGCGGTTTGCGCGGGTGTCGGGGCTGGGGCGCGAGATGCAGGTGACGGGGTTGCGCGAAGGGGGGGATAACCTCGGGGTGGTCAATCTCGCCGAACGGGTGACGCATGGCACGCTGGTGCTGGAACGTGGCGTGATGGCGGTCTCGCCGGTCACGCTGCTGTTCAATCGGGTGCTGGGGCAGTTCAAGAGCACGTATATCAACGTGGTGATCGTGTTGCTGAACGGGCAGCGGTTGCCGGTCTGTAGCTGGACGGTGACGGAGGCGTTGCCGGTCAAATGGCAGACAGGGAACCTGGATGCGTCGGGCAGCACGGTGTTGGTCGATACGCTGGAGCTGGCGTACCGGGAAATGCACTGGGCCGGGGTGACAGGATGACGCTGGAGATTCGTGAGTTGGTGATCGAAGCGCGGGTGGTCGACGACACGTCATCGAGCCGAGCGGTCGCAGTGGACAAGACGATCAGCGATGCGGAGCGGGCGAAATTGGTCGAGCAGGTAGCGCGCCGGGTCCTGGAGTGGTTGAGCGAACAACGGGAGCGACTGTAATGGGACTGCTCGAACGCGGGTTGGCAAAACTGAAGCTGGAGGCGTACACGTCGGAAGGGCAGGTGTCGAAGCTGGGCTCAATCAAGGCGATGTACAACCCGGAATCGGTGTACCTCGATTACGAGGCGAAATATGGAGATGCCGCGGGTGTCAACCAGCATGAAGAGGTCAGTTGGTACCAGCGAGTTGCTGTGCCAACACTGACGCTGGATTTGATTCTGGATGCACGCGGACCGCGTGGCGGGTCACCGGTCGATGAGCAACTGAGCGATTTGCGTGCGATGTGTTTCACAGTAGGTAGTAAAGCAGAGGCGCCGTATCTGCGGGTGACATGGGGCAAGATGAGCTGGCATGGGCACGGGTACTTTGATGCTCGCGCGGTCTCATTGTCGGTGGCCTATACCTTGTTCGACCGGAATGCCTCGCCGCTGCGTGCGACGGCGAAACTGGTGCTGCGGGCCAAGACGAGCGACGAAATGGCCAAGTTCAAGGCGCTGAAGGAGTCGCCGCAAATGGAAGAAGTCAAGGACAAGATGTCACTACCGCAGACGGTGCCGGACGGGGGGCAAAGCGAGTACCTGGAGCTGGCGGCCCAAAACGACTTGAACCACCTGAGCGATCTGAAGCCGGGCGATACGCTGGTTTACACCAAGAAGTAACGGCACCTGGGGGAGAAGATGAATATCAGATCGTTCAAGAGCCGGATCTCGCAGGTCGCGAAGAAAGTCGAGGACACGGCGACGCAAGCGGTGTCGGACGCGAGCCAGGCGGTATCGGATCAGGTGTCGCAGGCGGCGGGTTCGGCACAAGACGCGTTGGGCGGGTCGTTGAACGGGTGGGCCGACAAGGTGGGGCAGGCCGCCGAGCTGGCTGGCGGGGCGGCCGGTCTGATGGACACGGCAAACAGCATGCGCTCGAAGGGTAGCAAGAGCGCGGCGACGGACGCAGGGGTGCCGGCCGAGGTGGCGGTGCAATTCGGTGGCCAAAAGCTGGACCCGAATAAAGTGATGGTGGAGCGGATCGAGACCCGGCACGCGGTCAACGAAATCCCGTCGGCGACGGTGGTGCTGATCGCGCCGCAGGTGGCGCATGACGATGACGCGACCTTTGACCGGTTGCTTTCGCAGTGCGAGGTGGGGAAAGCGGCGAGCGTGACGGTGAACAAGAAAAAGGTGTTCACGGGGCAGGTGGGAGCAACCGAGATTCGTTCGAGTGAGGAGGGTCGACGTATCAAGGTACGACTTAAACCGAGCTTGCACGGGTTGAAGGCGACAGTGCGCAGTCGGATCTGGAAGCCCGGGCCGGATGCCACGGTGATCAAGCAGGTGCTGGGCGAGCATCAGGTCAAGGCAACGGTCACCCTGGCGGCAGACGAGCCGGCGCAGCGGGCACAGTGGAGCTGCTCGGACTGGCAATTCGTGCGGGCGGTGCTCGGACAGCACGGCGCATGGATGTGGCCGCAAGTGGACGGTAGTGTGAAGGTGCAGGCGCCCAGGCTTGGGGGCAAGACCCATTGGGTCGGGGCCAAGCCAGCGGCGGGTAACGCGACGGCGCTGGATATCGAATGGAAATACTCCGGGCTAGTGCAGCCCAAGGAGCTGGCTGGCAAGAGCTGGGACCTGGCCAAGCAGGCGGCGGTATCGAAAACGGCCAAAGCGGCGACGCTGGGGGAAGGGGGCTTAAGGCCAGCGAGTGTAAAAGCCTCGGGCGGCGCAGGATTGGTGCTGATGATGGGGCAGTGGGAATCGGCGCTGCATCAGGCGGCGGTCGATGGCTGGTTGGCTGCGCAGCATGCGCAGGCGGTGCGTGCGACGCTGACGCTGGTCGGGTGTCAGCCGTATGCGGTGGGTGACACGCTGGAGCTGACTGGATTCGGCGCGCATCTGAACGGCAAGGCGATGATTACGCGTGTCGAGGTGATCTGCGATTTGGAGAGCCGGGTCGGGAAGACGATCGTCGGGGTGGGGCTGGATGAGGAGGCGGCGCTGGCACCGCCGTTGCCAACGCCAGCAGGATTGGTGATGGGCAAGGTGGCGAAGTTTCAGGCGGATCCGAAGAAGGGATGGAACCGATTGCCGGTGACGGTGCCGATGCTGGGGCCGGATATCTTGTGGGCGCGCATGGGGCATGTGTATGCGAGCAAGAACAGTGGTGTGACGTTCTATCCGGAGGCGGACGATGAGGTGGCGCTAGGCTTTGTGGGGGGCGACGCGGTGATTGTGGCGTCGCTGCATAACCCGAAGCTGAGCGCGGCGATCGAGCCGAGTGCGAAGAATGCGAAGAAGGGGATCGTGTTGCGGCATGAGGGCAAGCGCGCGGAGCTGAGCTTTGATCGGGACAAGCACGAGGCAATGTGGGTGGTGGGCGATGACAAGAAGCCGGAGCAGCAGGTGGTGGTGCATCTGGCCAAAGGGGTGGCGGTGACGAACCTGAAAGGGGACGTCAAGATCGATGTGAAGGAGGGGGGCGCGGAGTGGACGACGAAGAAGACCGTGGCGCTGAAGGCCGACGAGAAGGTGACCGTGTCAGGCAAGACCGGGGTGACGGTGGACAGCGACAAGAACGTGGCGTTAGAGGCGAAGGATCGCCTGACCGGCCAGGGCAAGACGAGTGTGACGCTCTCGAGCGAGAAGGGACAGTTGGCGCTCTCGCCGGAGAAGGCGACGCTCTCGGCCAATGAAACGAAGGTGACGGGCACGATGACGGTGACGATCAACGGCAAAGAGGTGGTCAAGGCGGAAGGGGCAAAGGTGTCGCTCAAGGGGGAGGCCGAGGTGAGCATCGGCGCGCCGAAGGTGGCGATCGACGGCACGGCCGAGGCGAGCGTCAAGGCGCTGGAAGTGAAGGTGGAAGGGCAGATGACGGACGTGGGCGGCAGCGGGATCACGAACGTGAAGGGGAGCCTGGTCAACCTGGGCTGACCGAGCTGGATGCGGATGCGAAGGAGTAGATGATGAGCAATCAGGATAACGAACTGACAAGAGTGTACGGCGCGGGCTGGAAGTTTCCGCTGACGTTCGATCTGCAGGGCCCGAGCACCGACCAGGATATTAACGAACGTAGCGCGGTGGTGATGTCGACGGGCGCAGATAACGTCGCGCAGAGTCTGGGGATACTGTTCCAGACGCAGCCGGGCGAGCGGATCATGCGCGCGAGCTATGGCTGTGACATGCAATCGATGGTGTTCGAGAACGTGTCGGAGGGGACGCTGGCGTCATTGCACAGCCGGATCTCGGAAAGCGTGGCGCGCTATGAACCGCGCGCCGAAGGGGTGACCATCGACATGCAGGAAGACCCGCAGCAGGCGGGGAGCTTGCGAATCACGGTGACGTATCGATTGGCGGGGCAGACGCAGCAGGTGTCGGGGACGTTGAACCTACTGGACGGCGCGGGCGGAGGCTGGGACTCATGGGCGACCTTGTAGTGGCGACGGGCGACTTGGTGATCTTCGAGCCGACGTTCGGAAATCGGACTTTGTTGGCGCCGGCGCAGGCGGTGTTGGCTGGCACGGGGCGGTTCATGGTGATGGGCAAGCCCGGTTGTGTGATTACTGACCTTGCGAAGGTGGTGGTGCCCGGGGTGCCGTACACAGCGGGCAACTTTACGATACCGGGTGTCGGAATGGTTCAGTTGGTGATGGCGGGACCGGACCAGGTGGCCAAGAAGGTGCTAAGTGGGCCGCCGGTGCTGCTCAAGGGGGGAGGATGTCAGGCGATGTTCATCCCGACGGCGCCGGCGACGGATCCCTCCTCGGGGGCGCCGGACCCAACAGTCGGTGTGCCGACGCCGGGCAAGGGGCGGTTCGTGGTGACGCAGGTGAAGGTGAAGGCCGCCTGATGCGCCGGGAAGCGAGCCGGGAAGCAGGACGACGATAACACGCGAAGCGAAGAGGACAGCAGCCATGACGGTGGCAAACAAGGAAACGGCGGCGTTCGTGCTGGACGACCGAACGATCGGGACGCGGCTGGATATGTTTCGGGCCTATAGCCGGAGCTTGCCGTATGACAAGTTCGATGGAGGCGGCCCGTGGCCACCGATGGTCACCAACTGGGCACAGGTGCTGCTGGGGTTTGAGGCGGGTGCATGGGATCCGCAATCGCAGGACCACACGAGGATTCAGTCGGCAGCCGATCTGAGCTGGCCGTACGTGCGCGAGCGACTGGTTGCGTGGTATGACGCGCCGGAGCGCGCGGACGGAAGCATGCCGCCGGAGCGCGCGTTTCTGCTGACGCTGCTGGGTTTGCTGGAAACGCCGCAGGCGCTGCTGAATCAACTGCCCGCTCGGTATCGCGATCTGTATTACCGACAGATGCTCGCAGTGTCGCCGCGTAGCGCACAGGCGGACCGGGTCACGGTGCGCTTTGTGCTGGTCGATGGCGTGCGCGAGCAGGTGCTGCCGGCCGGCTTGCAACTGGATGCGGGTCAGGACAGCGCGGGCACGCCCCTGCTGTATGCACTGGACCAACCGTTGGCGGCGAATGCGGCCCGGTTGACGGACTTGCGCTGGGTGGTGCGCGATCCGTGCGTGCCGGGCGGGCGTCGCGCGCGCGTGGTGCTGGATGAGGCGGCCGGGCAACCGTGGCCGGCCCCTGGCGTGCGCTTGTTCGAGGCATCGCCGGCCAAGGCAGGTGAGGCGCCGCGCTCGGACGCGGACCGGGCGGTGGCGAGCGGGCGGATTGTTGGCTCGCCAGTACTGGCGGCCGCTGGGGGCGATCGGCAGTGGATCGTGACGTTCGACAGTGAGCCGGTGGGGCCGCTGCGCATGGCGCTCAGCGTGGCCGATGCGTGGGTTGCGCTCGACTGTACAAAGAACGACGGGACGACATGGACGATCAAGCTGGCAGCCGACGGTCCGGTGCCGAGCGCGGTGACCGCGCTGGACGGTTTGAGCTCGGCGACGCCCTTGCTGCGCGTGACGGACGAGACGGGCGAGCCGGTGCCGGCAATCACAAAACTGGAGTTGACGGTGGCCGGCGCGGTGGGCGTGCATTGTGCGACGGATGACGGCACGACCCTGAGCGGGGGCGGCTTGCCGTTTGGCGAGACGGCGCAGACTGGTAGCGGGCTGAGCCTGATCTCGGCGGAATGGTGGCGGCTGGGGCCGAAGCTGCAGCAGGTGACGGTGACGCCGACGTGGGCGGGATTGCCGCCGGTCTCGTTCCCGCAGTGGTACGGGCCGGACAAGCAACAAAGCGACAAGAATTGGCTGAAGCTGGATCAGGATCTGAATGTCGATCTCAAGAACGGCAAGGCGCTGGATGAGCTAACTGAATGGCCTGCAAACACCCTTGCACACCGGGTAACGAATCAGAGTGTGCAAGATGTGAGCGCACTGATTAGCGCCGATCAGGGCTACCCGGGCAAGCCGACGAACAACAATGCCTTCACGGTGCAGGCCACGCTGGTTCAACAGACGGGGAAGCCTCAGCCTCTGGGAGGCGTGCAAGCGTTGTTTAATGATGACGCGGAAAGAGTACCGGTTGGGAAATTGTTGAGCGTACCGCTGTCGTCGGTCCCGGCGGCCGCGATCGATGCGCCGACGCCGGACGATGACGATCCGGCCAAGTGGCCGTGGCGGGTGCGGGTGGCATTGAGTCAGTCGTTCTTGCAAGCGGCATACGTCGCGCATCAGCAGGCGCCGTCACAGGCCGTGACGTTGCTGACCGAGCAGACGAGCAAGCAGCTGGTGCCGGACACGATCACCACGAAAGACCAGTGCAAGGTCTACAAAATGGTCGACTCTGGTCAAAAGGGGCTGGACGGTAAAGAAATTTTTCTGCCGGCGATGAAGGAGGAAATACTCACCATCGTCACGCCGGTGCCGGTGACGCTGCCCAAGGCGCAGTGGCAGACACCGTATGTGCCGCAATGGACCGGGCTGCAGGTCGATTACAAGGCCTGCGACACCCAGGTGAGCCAACAGGTGATCACGCCGTTCGGTTACGCCGCGCAAGACGACGCGGCGACGCAGGCGCCGGCCGAAGCGGAACTGTATCTGGGTCTGGACGGCATCGAGGCCGAACAATTGTTGAGCATGCACTGGCAACTCATCAGCCCGGCAGCGATGCCACTGGAATGGCAGTACCTGACACCCGGCGAACGGTGGACGCGCTTGCCGGTAATCGACCAGACACAGGGATGGCACACGAGTGGTGGCTGGTCGGTCGATTGGCCGGGTGATGCGAGCCGTACGGCCACGAGCCTGCCGGCGGGCCGGATGTGGTTGCGAGGTCGGGTGCGCCAGCTGGGGCTGCGCGACGCAGACCAGATGGCCTTGGCGACGACGCCGTGGTTGACGGGACTAGCGACCAATACGGTGACGGCCACCCTGGTGGCGCCCGAGACGGTGCAGTCGGATCATTTCGAGGGTGGGTTGCCGGCCCTGCGCGTGACGCAGGCGCTGGGTGCACCGGAGACGGTGCAGCAAGTCGAACAACCGTGGCCGTCGTCGGGGGGGCGGGCGGCGGACACGCGCGCGGTGTTCGAGGCACGCGTGGCGCGACGCCTGCGACACCGCGAGCGTGGCTTGAACAATATCGACCTGACGACCTTGCTTCACGAGCAGTATCCGGGGCTGCGCGAGCTGACGGTGCTGCCGCCCGAGCGCGACGAGAAAGGGGCGCTCAAGCAAACGATCGTGGTGATGCCGGGGCCGAGTCTGAGCGATAGCGCCGACGTGCGGCGCCCGGGATTGAGCGCATCGCACCTGGCGGATCTGGTGACGTGGCTGAAGGCCCGCACCTCGCCGTGGCTGACGCTCGCATGCGTGAATCCGGCGTATGTGCCGATGAACGTGAGCTGGGACGCGGGCTATACCGTGGGGGTGAGTCGCGCAATCGGTTATGCAAAAGCGGAGGCGGCACTGGATGCTGCGTTGGTCCCGTGGGCGGATGCCTCGGACGACGGCACGGTGCAGGCGATCGGCCAGGCGGTGACGCATGAGCGCGTGCGCACGGTATTGCGAACGGTGGCGGAAGTCGCAAATGTGAATGCAGTGTATCTGAATGGTGTATCCGACGCGCATGCCACCGGTGGCGTGCCGGGGATGTCGATCGCACCGAATCAGGTGCCGGTCGTGACGTGCACACCGCTGGAATACACAGGTGTGTCGGTAGCGTGGTTGTGTCCTCAGGCGGGTACTCGCGGACTGATGTTTGGGCAACTGACGATGGTCGGAGATGGCCGGGAGCGCGCGACGGTGCAGGTAACGCTGCCCAAACAGGTCGTCGGTCTGGGGGCAGCGCCGATCGATACGGCGGATGCGGACGTATATCTGATCGATCTCGAGACCGGACAGCGCTTGCCGGGTGATGCGCCGAGTGGTGCCGGTCTGTGGGCGAAGCCGAGTCAGGCGCCGGTTCAATGGGATTCGGCCTGTTATGCGGAGCCACGTGGTGCGGCGCCGTCAATTGATCAGTCGGATATGAGGATCCAGTACTTCGATGTGGGCGCAAGCGCGGGGACAAGTGGCGTACACCGGCTGGGCGTAGCGGTGGGGCTGAAGGTCGACAAGGTACCGGATGTGACGTTGCAGTCGGCCGTGGTGGACGCGTGCGTGACGGTGAACGTACGGTTGGCGTCGACGGCGGCGCTTTGGTTGGATAAGGCGCGGTGGCGTGTAACGTTGGAGAGTCAGCAATCGGTAAGCGCACCGGACAAGTGGAGCGCGACGCTCGAGAAGTATGTGTATGGCATGAAGGATACGCAGTGGCTCGAGAGCGTGCTGAAGTTTGCGGTGCCGGGTGCGATGAGGGCTGGAGTTTTGAAGGACAAAACAGCATGCGAGGTGAAGGATGCCGGGTTGCATCCGATCGCGGGCATAGCGACGCCGCACGGGGTGGTGGGTGGTGCTGACAAGTGCCAGGACGAAGTCGTGTTGTGGTACGTCGATCCGCAGCCGAACCAGGTCTACGGAGTGGATGTGGGCTCGTCGATCGGGCAGGCGAAGTTGGGCAGTGCAGTCAGCTTTACGCCGGATGTGCGCGTGCCGCGACAGCTGGCCGTGTATGCGCTACGGTTGAAGACGGATCAGGACGCAAAAGCAGACAAGACGAAGATTGGTAAAGCGGTGGGTATTGTGTCCGCGACGTGCGCGGTGACGATCGTAGACGCGAGCGCATGGGGGGCGCAGGTAGGGCAATTGCAAACAGAATTGGGTATGGTGCCGACGCTTCAGTTCCAACCCGTGACATGGAAATGCGAGAAAGGGGCCCCCATCTCGATCACGGGGAGTTTACCCGGTAGCGTGACATGTGCGGTGACGCGGTACCTCTTGCGGTCCGACCCGGCGTCCGATCCGTTGCCGGCCTTGTCGCGAAAGGATAAGGATCCGGTGACGCGAGACGCTGCGAAGCGTGCTACTGCAGAGGGCACGTCAGGGAGTGGACTTGTGGTGCTCGGATCCGACACCCTGACGTCGTTGCGGGGGCATAACGACACGATTCATTTGTGGTGGGCGGATCCTGATCCTGACCTGAAACTCGGTTTCGCGAGGGATTCGGCGATTGGCACGATCAAATTTACCAACGACATCACGTTCACTGTGCCGGCCCGTGTATCTGGCAAATGGGCGCTGTATGACATGCAGATCAAGACCGAACGTTCGCCCACTTCCACTGACAGTGATCGGATTGGCGTCAAGTGCGACGATATGGTCACGCAGTTCGGTGCGAGTGTCGCGGTCAGCCAAAATCCGAGTGGCGCATTGACACTTATGCTCGATACATTGAGTTACGGCGCTCCTGAAATCCTGAAGGTGGAATCGTGAACTGGCACCCAGACATTCGCACCTACGGTTGGGTAAAAGCCGGCGATTGCCTGATCGTGGCTTTGCGTCGGCGCAAGGCGACACGATGGGGAACCGGCCGTCAGATGTGGCGTGCTCACACGGCGTTTCATCGGCCGAGTGCCGCGACGCGTCGCGGTCGCGGGCCGCACGTCCATCACGGCATCTATGTCGCTGCAGAGATGGGCGACGTATTCGCGTGCCAGTCGCTCGTCGATCACAGCGTGCTCCCTCCTGGCGCCGCTCGGGGCGTGTGTCCGATGCGACAGGCCAGAGGGCGACGGCTCAGGTGGCGATCAATGGTACACAACAAACGACGGGCGATCCGCGTGACGCGCCCAGGGTGGCTTCGCGTGCCACCGAGGACTCGGGAGAACGAAAGCCATGGCTGATACCAAGATGCGGGCACGGACCACCGCGAACGCGGTGACCGAAACGGTCCTGGAGCAGATTCACTTCGACACGCTGTGGTCGACTGCGCAGGACGCACTGGAAGTCTATGCGGGACAACGCTGGAGCGCGCGCGATGACGCCGATCCCGGTGTAACGTTGCTGCAGGCGTTCAGCTATGGCGTGTCGGACGTCAGCTATCGGCACACGTTGCCGCTGACGGACCTGCTGACCGAGCAGACGCCGCCGCCGAATCCACAAGCGGAGGAAGAGTCACCGCTCATCCATCTGAAGCACGATGACGGGATTTTTGCGCATGAGTTTGGTCCGGAACAGTCGCTGACCAGTAGCCCGGTGACGCTTGATGATTACCGACGGGCGATTCTGGATTTGACCGTGCCGGTGGCGCAGGAGGACCAGAATAAAATTGACACGTTTTGTTTTCGTGACGTGCAGATCGCGCCAGTTGCACCGGGCGACAGCTATGGCTACACCTACGACCCGAATCAGTACGCGTTCCAGTTTTTGTCGGACGCGACGCCTGAGGCGGCCCGCTATCGCGTCTCCGGCCGTTATCGGCTGTGGGTGACCCTCACGCCCGGCGTGCCCGCGCCGGCTGCACAGACCGCACTTCAGAACTATCTGAAAGATCATCGCAATCTGTGCGAGTGGGAGATTGTGCCCGAGCCGTTTGTCGCAGTGGTGCTGCAGCAACCGGCTGTCCAGTTTGTGATCGACGATGACCTGCCGGTGGGCGATCAAATGAATCAAGCGATCGCCCGCGCGATTTGGGCGATCAACCAGGCGCTGCTTCCCGCGCCGCTGCGGCAATCCGCGGCTGATCGCCTGGCGCAAGGTGAGCCGGCCGAACAGGTGTATGCCGGTCCCAAACTCGAGCACGGCTGGATCACGCAGCTGCCACCCCGGCGTCCGGTGGTCGATGGCCAGCTCGGTTTATATACCGTCTCGCTGCAAACGCTGTCGGCTGCCGTAGTGGGGGTGGTGCCGGGAATGAAGGCCGTCCAATGGGCTGGTGCGAAACAAACACCGATTCAAATTCCCGCCAATCAGCAGGTACAGATGTGGGTCAGTGCGGACGGGAAACTGGATCAACCCGGCCAACATATTTCGATCTATAAGCGTGGCCAAAAGGTGAACCCCGATTGGGGAATTGGCCTCGGGGGGGCGTTTGAACAGTTGCGCAAGGATGCACAAAAGGCCGAGCAAGACAGCCTGCGGCAGCTCCCGTACGGCAGATACCGGAATCCAGGGTTCTATCGAACGGTGGGGGCGAGTTTGCCGCCCGTCTATGGCTTGCAACAGGCCGCAGAGGTTTTTGCACCGGGCAAAGACGAGGCCGCGCGCCGCTTGCTACAGTTCCTGAGACCGGTTGAACAACTGCTGGCCAATAGTGCGGATCAGTTGGAGAAACTTCCGAGGCTGTTGGCGTTCGACGGACGGGATCCCAACGCAGGCGTATGGGGCGCAGCCCATTGGCCAAAAAGGGAAGAGGACCCGCTCGCGACAGAGCAATCTCAGCAAGTGTTCGGCTTGGACTTGTTGACTGCGCTGGATTTCGAAAGCATTCATCAGTCACAGGACAATGAAAAAGAACTGGCAATTCTCGATTACCTGCTCGGGTATTTCGGGGAGCGGCGCGCACTGCGGACCCTGGAGGAAAAAAAGCCTGAGCAAGCCACTTCAGCTGTGGAGTTTCGTCTTGTCCAACAGGGTTTCCTGCGTCAAGTGACGCGCCTGGCGTATGACCGTGCGGCGATCAGCATCAGCAAGGTGTCGGCCCTGCAACGCAAGATTGCCGCGCGACTCGGTGTCGGCAGCATGTTGTTTGATGAAATCCTGCAACAGAAGAACGCTCGCTTTCCGCAAGAGGCGCTTCCGTTTTATGTGATTGAGCATCAGGAACTGCTTCCCGGCGCGCCAGCGCCTGGGCTGATACACGCAGGTGCAGATTGGCCGAAAAACCAAACCGTCAAATTGGTATCTATCTCTACAGATGAGAAAGATTTGACACTCGTTTTGGATAATGCTGGGAGTCAGAAGCTTCAGCCAGGGCAGTTGATTGAATTGCAGGCACAAGATCTGGGTGACACGAAGAAATTCATCGAGCCGATTACGGCTATCGTGATTCACAAGGTAGATATTTGTCTGAATAACGACGCCGTTTCCGTTCACATCAATTTGAGCGACCACGTCAGACTGAAGCGCAGTATCAAAATTCTGCAGGACACTGCACACTATATTTGGCATTGGCGGCTCGCACAAACCTGGCTGAAGCGGGTCGTGTACGAGCTGGACTACAGTGATAAGGCGCATCGCGATACAGATCCTCAGGTAGAGCTACGTGTGATCCCTTCATTTCCTGTCGAATTTACGGCGGGGCAGCGCTTTGCATTACGGCCCAAGGTACGCTGGCAGAGTGTTTGGACAACGGCTGACTTGCAAGCCTCGGCCTCATTAAAGGATGTTGTGGTCGAGGTCGTGGCTGCGAATCCGATTCAAGGAACCGTAACGGTGAAATGGATCGCGGATTTGGAAGTTGAGCAAAGAACTACAGACCCGCTGCGGGTCGATCCCGTCAATTTGACAACGACAAAACGGACGAACGCCAATTGGTCGTTGACGACCACTAATCCCAAATATCTCTATGCATGGTCCGTGCCCTATGGAACTGAAAGTTTTTCGTTCACGCTGAGCGTTGTACTGAACCGGGCCTGGTTGGAAGGTAGTGAGAACCCGGCCGAGCTGAGCCGGTGGATCGAGCAGATCGTGCGTGAGGAAATGCCGAGTCATTTGAATTTGCAGATTCATTGGCTGAACGACTTCGGCAACTTTGCAACCAAGTACCGGATATGGCAAAACGACGGCCGTCCAGTGGGCGACCAATCGTACGAACTATTGCGTCTGTTGGGGATTGGCGAACGCCCGGTCGACCAGCGCTCCGGCATTGGTTTTGTTCGTGTCGCGACCCAGGATGAGAGCAAGGCATATACGGACTATGTGAAAGGCATAAAGATCTTGCCCGAGCGCCGTAGTTACCTTCAAAACACAGCTGTCATCTACGTTGAGCAGAAAGCGAATTTAGAAAACGTTATCTGATGAGCTAAATTCAGAATATATCTAAATTTGAATGTCGAGACATTCAGATCAATAGGAGTCCATATCGTGAAAGAAAATAAGTCCGTGGTGATGAGCGAGCTGAGGAAGCACTTTGATGAGTGGCATGTGCCCAGCGATCAGGACTTCGCGGATTTGATTGATGTGGCCGCTCTTTCGTTTCAGCCAGGTAACGGGCTGGCGGGGGGGGATCCGTCAAAGAGTGCTGGTGTGGTCGCCGTGGACAAAATCACCGCCTTGGTAGTCAAGACCGCTGAAAAAGGGGGGCTTTCCGCATCGAGGGACGGCGTGATGGTCGAGGTAAAGGGAGGCGGGTTGAAGCGTGGCCCTCAAGGACAGGTATGTGTCGAGGTTGGCACAGACAAGGGCGTAACCGCTGAAGGTCCCGGTGTTGCCGTTCAAGCCGTCCAGCCGCTGATAGTAAAGGACGTGGTGTCATTGAACATTGACAAGGGGCTGAAGTGGGTGGGTAACACCGTGAGTCTGAATGCGGATGGCAAGAGCGTCGCGCTGAACCCCGAGACGGGAGTGGCTTACGTGAAATGCGCTGAGAACGGTGGTCTGAAAATCGACGACAAAGGAAATCTGACGGTTGATCTGGACAATATTTTGAAATCATCCTGAATCAGGTTGATTGAGTCAATCAAGAGCGCTTGTCCGTTCGGCCAAACAGAAAATTTTGGACGAGGAGAGCCATTATGGCTTACGAAACTATCAATGTAGCGGATTTGAGGAATAAATTTAACGCTGGCGCCACACCGAGCGAGGACGACTACCAAAATCTGATCAGTCTGGCGGCGGTTGGGAGTCGGGCGCTTGGGGCCGATCAAAATAATGCTACTGAGCCGAAACCAGGAAACGGTTTGACGCTCGACGCAGACAGCAAGCTGGCCGTGAAGGAAGGTACCGGGATTCAGGTCAATGCAGATGGCGTGGCCGTGAAAGTGGACAACGCCACGGTGAAGGTCGATGAGACGTCGAAGGCATTGGCCGTGAAACTCAAGACGGACACCAGTGGACTGGATACCACGGGCGGCCTACATGTGAAAACTGGCCCGGGGGTGACGGTCGGTAGTAGCGGCCTGACGATTGCACGGGCGGACAAGAGTGGGCTGTCGGTGGCGAACAATAAATTGAGCGTCGATATTGCTTCCACGAAATCCGGATTGGATTTTAACGAAAGCGGTGCACTGGTGGTGAAGGTCGACCCGGCTGAGGGAAATTTTATTGAGAAAAAAGACGGTGGACTTGCGATCAATGCGGATGGGATCAAAGCGATCGGGGATTTTCTCAAGAATGTGTCAATCAAAGCGCTAGACGCGGCTGATAAAAATACGTCGCACGGTTTCAAGAAAGATGTCGATGAAAAGGCGCAAGATCATAAAAGCATAGAGTATCAGATCTCCGAGAAACTCAATGTCGCCTATGCCGAAGGTTGGAACCTGCAGCAGGCCATGCGGCAGTTGGCGGCGTTGTTGAAGGAATTTAAAAAAAACAACGAGAATAAATTTGTAAAGAATAGTGTTATCTCGCTTTCTGGATTCGATGTATATTTAAATCTATATGCCCGTGGCGGGGCGCCGTATACGAAAAAACAGCTTAAGATGGCATGTGTCGGTGCTGATGGTAGGGCCGCTTGGGTTGAATCGGTTCAGGATCAGAATATTCAAAATATTGATTCAGGCATCTATGCGGTCGTCGGTATTGTAAGCGAAAAAGGATTCCCCGATGAACGCGGCGAGCACTATACGCAGCAAGCCGTAATGGTTGTGGCGGGTAAAGCCGACAAAACTGATGAGCGAGTGATGGCGGTGGTGGGGGGATGGGACTTTAATGGGGACTGGGGTCGAGATGTAGGTGCTTGGCACTATACTCCGACGATCGATCCTTGTCCAGCGTATAACGTTGACAGAGGAGTGCTTGACGTATCAGGTGTAGATATCGATGAGTTTAAATGGGGTGATCTTGTAAAATCAGAATATGTTAAGAATAACTTGAGTGATGCGCTGGTGCAGACTATCGCTAGCACCGATGGAATTGTCAAGACGAATATAGAAAAGAAGGCGTACGATGGAAGTGATTACGGCCGCGAATGGAGGCAGAAGCTAGGTAAGCATGCGTACGATTGGTACGATGAGGCAGGAAAAAAAGCGCTAGCCGCGCTGCGCGGTGAGACGCAGGAGAAAGGGGCTCTCGATTACTTCACGAGTGCCCATACGGGAGAGGATGCTCAGCAGTCGATCGCTTCGGCGGTGAAGGCAATGGTCAGCAAACTTGTTGAAGTTGGATACGCAAAGTGGAGTAATCCCGATAGCAAATGGAGCAACACACAGAAAACTATCGCCTCGGCGCTTGTCGATGCATACAAAGCTGGTTCGAGTGGGCACACGCATTCTGATGAAGAATATAACGATCTAAAAAATGAATTTGATAAATTTAAGATCGACCATAATTACACTAATGAACAGTATGATAAAGCGCGTGGCGATGGTGTTAAGGACGGTCGGGCAGCGGTTCTTGCTGATATTAAAAAAATGCTTAATGATCGTAATCATGATATCCAGTGGAATGAAGGTGGCTCCCACCCTCAGAAATGGACTGTCGGGGTTTTTTCAACTGAGACAAGAGAGTTCACGAAAGGGACTACTGGCTACTACGAAACTACGGAAAGACTTGGTAATGTTCTTACTGAGATCAAAAACATGAATTGATGGGGTGAGATGGTTGAGGTGTAATTGGAGTGGAGAATGGATGGGAGGGGCTCGATCAGAGGCAACATCTGAGTGAACATCGTTACGGTTGGCGCCCGATCGGTGGGATTGGTCCTATTTTGACCTTGTCCCGCTGTCGACGTCCGCACAGCTAGCAGCAAACGTGGTCGATTAGCGCATTGCTAAACGAAGCGTGCATGGGGTGGGTAAATGAAGAATGGGACGAGAATTTACCGGCGCGATCTATGGCCCGCATGAGCGTATGCAACGAGCGGCGCGACACGTCGGGCAACCGACGTGCTGGTCGCTCAGATTAGTAATTCAACGGTGCCGATTCGAGGCACATGTCAAGAATACCTTGATGTAAAGGGGCGATTGTGAAACAGGCCAGCGTGGAACAAATCCGCGTTCATCTGCGCACATCGGGGCGAGAGGCAGAGCCCCTGCAGCGTCGTTGCAGCACGTGGTTCCACGAACATGGACGCGCGCCACTGGCGGCGCTGCTGACGACGTGCGCGCAGGAGCACGAGGCTGGATTGTCGATCGACCGCCTGACGCTCGACGTGGGCGAAATCGCGCTATCGCGCTTTGAAACGGAGATGAGTGAACGAGTAATGACGGCATTGGCAGAACAACTCCGGAGCTATCAGCGGGTTGCCGGAGCAAATGGGGTAAGCGACACAAACGGTACCTGGCCGGAGGCCCTGTACGCGAATGCAAACGACATGCGGCCGAATGCCGGATGGGATGCAACGATGCACACGTCATCCGGCGCGCGCGCGCGGGATGCGTTTGCACAGTTGCTGCGCTATCTGGATACCGGCTATGTGAGTGATTCGCGGCCGTGGTCCACGCGCGAAGCACGCGAGCGCTGGCTGGTGGCGGCACTCGAGGCGAGTGCGTGCGTACCTGCTTCGGATACAACGGCGCCGCCGCAAGTCGAACTGGCGCTGCGCGTGTTGGAGCCACGCGCCCGACAGCGGCTCGTGTCGACGCGGTCCGGCTTGAGCGTGTCGACGTTGATTGGGTGGTTGATTGCCCCGACGCGACTGCCGATTCGAGCCCAACGAGAAGATGCCCGACTGCTGCCACTGGCGGCTCTGATCGCGCTACAACAGCACCCCGAGGCCGCAGCGTATTACGAAGCTGCATTGTCGACCGTGTCGCGCTCGCGTGCGACGTCGATGGCGTCGACGGAAGAACCGCCCGGCACGGACACAGCTGGACTGGCCGAGCCACTTGTCCGGCCCGGGGCTTCGCTCGAATTCGGTCGACCCCAACCGGTTACGAGAGCGGCGTCCAACGAAGCGGAACACGAGCCGGACGAAGCGTCCGCATCGTCGCCCGGCGACCACACGCTCGACACCTGGCTCGACACGCTGCTGCGTACCCCCCTGTCGGCGCCGCTGCGCACGCAATTGCAAGAATGGCTGCTCGAGCCGTCGTGCACCCGTCAGATGATACCGCGGCTGGCTAACCTTTCGGCGCCGGTGCGTCAACGGCTGCGCGCGGTGCTTGGGCTGCCGCTACCGCCTCCGACGCTACATGTCAAGCGCAGCGAGGTGCCGAAAACACCCCCCCGTTTGCCCACGTCGCCAGCGTCACAACCCTCGCCATCGGTGGCCGAGCCGACTGAACCGTGGATCGTCTCCAATGCCGGCCTGGTGTTGCTATGGCCGCTGTTGCCGAAACTGTTCGACACGTTTGGCTGGCTCGACAACGGTCGTTTTGTGGAGGACGCGGTCCGCTGGCAGGCGCACGGCTGTCTGGACTGGCTCGCGTGGGGAGATCTGGAGTTGGCCGAATGGCGCACGCCGTTCACGCGGTTGCTGTGCGGGATCCCGCGGGATGCACCCTTCGAGCCGCAATCGCCCACGCCCGAGCGTCAGGCTGAGCTCGATGCGTGGCTGACCCAGACGTTCGCCGCGCTGCCGACGTTGAATCGCTGCAGCGTCACCGATTTGCGGGCGTTTTTCTTGCAAAGGCCGGGGACGCTGGTGGACGACGAGCACGTGACACTGACGATTGAACCTGACGCGACCGATGTGCTGTTGCACAGCCTGCCGTGGCCACTCACGCAAGTGATGCTGCCGTGGCTGTCGGCGCGGATTGGAGTGAACTGGATATCATGAAAACCGAACTGACCGAATCGTCTAGTGGCACCCCGGATACGGTGCGCACGATGCGCACGAAACCTCGACGCGTCCGACGAGCGCCCGACCCGACATCGACGCCTGCGTCCGAATTCGACATGATCGGGCCATGGCTCGAATACGCGGACCACGTGTTGCAAGGGATGCTGGTGTGGCAGCAACAGCACGCCGAGGATCGCTTCAACATGCAGGGGCTGCTGCAACCGGCGACCGAACCCGACGTGGCCCGCACGCAGCTGCACGGCACGCCATACTGGAGCCGTACCCCGGCGACGGCGCCGTGGCTCGACGCGTGTCAGCGACCGGTTGCCCGCGGGCGGCTGGCTGAGGTGATCGAGCGTTTTGCGCTGACGCCGTTCGAAACCCAGGTGCTGGTGCTTTGCGCGTTGCCGCTGTTTGAACCGCGTTACGGACCGCTGATCGCGTACCTGCAGGGCGACGGGAGTGCATGCTGGCCGGGCATCGAGTTGGCGTTGACGCTGTTTAGCGCGACGCCGATGGAGCGGATCGCGAACCGTCAGGCCTTGTGCTCCCAAACTGGTGCGCTCCTGCGCGCAGGGCTGGTGTACTCAGCGGAGCGCAACGGACGGCGCTCGACGCGCAGTGATGCATATTACCTCCGTCTGGATGAAGCTGTATTCCACTATCTGAGCGGGGGGCCGGCCCAGACGCTGGGGACGGGGCTGGCGGAGGCGGCCACGTGGTGGCAGGCGACGCCGAACGTGACATTGCGCGAAGGGGGCTGGGCGTCGTGCGCAAACGATATCGTACGGGTGTGTTTCGAGGAGAGCGCACACGGTGCCCCGACACTCGTCTTGCTGCAAGGTGGGCATGGCCGCGAGGCACTAATGGGGCAGTTGGCACGCGAGGCGGGACGACCGATGCTGCTATTGGATCTGCGCCTGCTCCCGCAAGACGAAATCGATGCCTGGGCGCTGCTGCGCTCGGCGCTGCGTGCGGCCCGCTTGTATGGGGGCGTGCTGCTGATGCGCGCGCTGTCTGACGGGGCCGCCCGTCACCGCCGGCTGCTGGACGCGCTGGAACCGCATCTCGCTGACCATGGGCAGCCCGTGGTTTGTCTCGTGTCCGAGGAGGAGGCGGGCGACGTGTTTGCCGGGCTGCCGCAACTGCGCATCACGATGCCGCCGCGCGCGCACGAGGACGACGCACAACTGCTACAGGCAAGCGTGGCCGAGCCTGCGCTGGATGGCGACTGGGACTGGGCGGGGCTGCTCAAGCGTACGCGCGTGAATCCCGATCTGTTGGCGCAGACGTGGCGGGAGGCGCAAGGTTACCGGCTGCTGCGTAGCCCGACTGCGGGACTCACGGAGCGCGACTTGCAACAGGCATTGCGTGCGCGTGGGCAGCAGCATTTTGGGCCGCTCGCGCAACGCGTGCAGTCGCGCCGCACGCTCGATGAGCTGATCGTGAACACGAGTTTAGGTGAGCAGTTACGGGAGATCCTGGCGGCGATCCGGCACCGGGACGCGGTGCTGGATCGCGGGTTCGCCCGCAAGGTCGGTTACGGGACCGGGATCAGCGCATTGTTCTACGGCGAGTCGGGCACCGGTAAGTCGATGGCCGCGGAGGTGCTCGCGGGGGAGCTGGGGCTGGATCTGATCCGGGTGGATTTGTCGACGGTCGTGAACAAGTATATCGGCGAGACAGAAAAGAATCTGTCGAAGATTTTTGACCTAGCCGTGGCCGACATCGGCGTGCTGCTGTTTGACGAAGCAGATGCGCTGTTCGGTAAGCGTAGGGAGGTCAAGGACGCACACGACCGGCACGCGAACATCGAGGTGTCATATCTGTTGCAGCGGCTTGAACAGTATCCGGGATTGGTGGTGCTCACGACGAACAACCGGGCGCACCTGGACGACGCATTTACACGGCGGCTGACGTTCATCACGCGCTTCGACACCCCGGATGCGGTGTTGCGCGAGAAGATGTGGCGCGCGATCTGGCCGGCGCAGGTCGCGGTAGACGATGCGGTGGATTTAGCGCTATGGGCGTCGGTGACGGAGCTCACCGGGGCGGGTATTCGGAATGTGGCGCTGCTTGCGAGCTGGCTGGCGGCCGAAGAGAATCGGGCGGTGAATCGCGCGGATATCGAGCGGGCGGTGCGGCGCGAGCTCGGCAAGACGGGGCGGATCATGCCGGCCTTGCCGACGTGAGGATGGCAAGGTGGGTGGGATGCGCGGCATTAGAGCAAACATAGCCGGATTGACGTGCGGTCAGAACAATGAGGACAGGGATCATGACGAAGAGCAATGGTACGGCGTCGAGTGATAAGGCGCTGATCACGCTGAATCAGAATATCGAGAAGGCGCTTAAGCGGTATGTCGACGCCGCGATCGGTATTCGATTTGATATGGTTGATAAGGATAACTTGCCAAGCGATCCAACTATATGTGTGTTTCTATATGATATTCAGGAAGACCTAGAGATGCGGCATGGACAGCCGCGCCACTACCAGGCGACGATGAATCAACTGACACCTCGGCTGGTGCATGTCCGCTGCTGTTATCTGCTGACTTATTGGGAAAAATCGCAAAGCAAACCGGTCCTGTACGACGGACAGCCGGTCGGGGTTGTCAATGACGCGCTCAATGCGCTGCTGAATATGCAGTTGCCTGAGCTGCCGTCGACGTTCGTGCGCGTCATCGCGCCATCGGAACACTTGTCGAGCTTGGGAAATTTTTGGCAATCGCTGGGCGATAAACCACGTCTGTGTCTGAATTTTACGGTGACGATTCCGATCCAGGTCGGGCTGGATCAGCATGAGAAGCTCCCCCCGGTGTTGAGCGCGGAACTGGGGGAGCTAGCCGAACCGTGGGAGCAGTACGACACGGCGTGGCAGTTCAAGCGTGAGGTGGTGAAGCAAGTCATGGCCGAATGTGCGAAAGACACCGAGATTGATTGGGTTTCGGTGCGAACGCAATTGGCGCGTTTGCAGGTGGTGTGCGATTACGGGACCGCTGAGCAGCCACAAGAGCGACCGGTCATTCGTATTTCCGGTCTGCTGGATATGCAGCTGAAAAGTATGGTATCGGAGATTCTCAGTGACGAGTTTTTTTACAAAAAGTGGGAAAATTTTTTGATCGACGGTAATGGAGTAAATATTTGTCAAATAGTCTGACCGAAGCGCTTTATTTGAATCAACGAGTTTGACACGAGGGGGCATCGATTCGGCCGATGTCGTAAGTGAAGTTCATCAGGATCGGTCACAGAGGTGGGGTGCAACCTTCACGGGAAAGGGAGAGAGCATGACGCAGTATGCGGCGCTATGGCAAGCGGCCTCGGAATGGAGTGGACGTGAGTGGCCGCAGTGGGATCTGACGTTGGTGAGCGGGGTGTTGTGTGGTGCGCTGGTGTTTCTGTTACGCAGCCACGAACCGTCATTGCTGCGCAAGGTGCTGTATTTCGGTGTGTCGCTGGTGGGCGGGTTCGCGGTGACGCCAGAAGTACAGGAACACGCGGGCTTGTCCGAATGGCCGGCGGCCTTTTTGTCAGCGGCGGCGGTCGTCACCCTGGCCATCGTGGTGTTGGACTGGTCGGAGAAATCCGTGCCGGCCTTGCTCACGCAGGCGGTGCAGCGTCTCATCGGAGGCGCGCGCGGGCGGGACAACCAGAACGGCGAGGGAAAATGATGGATAGGTTGATCGATTACTTCAATGCATACAGCGTCTGGGATCTGCTGCTGTTGTGGCTCAATGGGGTGCTGGCGACGACGATCTTTTTGATTTTGTTGTTCACCAATAGCGCCGCGACGCCGCTGGGACGCCCGTTGACCCTATACGAACGGGCCGTGCGCTTCGTGCTGACGGCTGCCTATGGTGTGCTGACCGTGCGCGTGTGGGCCGGATGGTACTTCACGCCAGTCGAGCCCACCCATGTGGCAGTCAATATGCTGGTGCTCGTGTTTGTCGCGACGGCCCGTGGGGACGTTGCGGCTATCGTTCGGGCGTTGCAGCAAATCCGGGCAGCCCGTCATGGGGCGCAGGATCCACGCAAGTCGTCGTGACGGAGCCGCTTTCATGGATCAAACAATGTTTGCGCATGCCGCTCAATTGTCCGCGGCATTGGCCGAGCGCTGGTATGGGCCCGTGAGCGCGGCCATGCGTGAATTCGATATTTCGACGCCCGCGCGACAGGCGATGTTCATTGCGCAAATCGGGCATGAGTCGGCGGGTTTTACACGCCTGGTCGAGTCGTTCGATTACTCAGTCAATGGGCTGACCGTGTTTGGCGCGCGTTTATCGCGCGGCGAGCGGACCCAGCTGGGACGGCAGCCGGGCGAGCCCAACGTGCCGCTCGCGCGTCAGCAGGCGATCGCCAACCGGGTGTATGGCGGAAGGTTGGGTAATGGCGAGCCGGAGACGGGGGATGGCTGGCGCTATCGCGGCCGGGGTTTAAAGCAGATCACGTTTGCTGACAACTACTGCGCGTGCGGGCAGGCGCTGGGCGTCGATTTACTGTTACATCCCGAGTGGCTCGAGCAGGACGACTATGCGGCGCGTTCGGCGGGGTGGTTCTGGCATGCACACGATCTGAACCGGTATGCAGATCGCGGCAACTTTGCCGGGACGACGAGGCTGATCAACGGCCCGGCGATGGAAGCCGAACTGCAGCGTGAGGCACGCTGGACGCAGGCGCGGCAGGCGATGAGCGTGTAAGGGCGTGGAACGAAGACTGATAAGGGATGTGCCGGGTTTGGGCAGGCTGGGGAGTGACAAGTGAGTGGAAATACGATGACGGCGATTCAAGTCCTGCTGGGCAGATTGAGCGGCGGTGCGGGGTTCCTGGTGCGTTATTGGAAGGCGGTCGCGACCCTGGCATTAGGCGGCGTCTTGGTCTTGGTGATTGGCACATTCACGATGCAGAGGAACGTAGCATGCCGCGAGGCGGCTAGCGAAGCACACACAATCGAGGCCCATCGTCAGCAGATCGGCCAACTTCAGTCCAGTGTGGTGCAGTTGCAGCAGGCGATCGATCGGAAGAACACAGCAGTTTCGCGTCTTACCGATGAAGCAGCCCGGCGGCCACAAGCAGCGACGTCGGCATAGATGCCAGCGCAACAGGACAGCGAAACGCTGCGTCTGCAAATTTCGCATCGAATGCTAAGAATCGTGATTCATTGTCAAATCTGGGGTATGCGGAAACGGGAAGGATGTGAGAGATGTCGGCGGCGATTGAAGGAAAATATCTCTTTCCCGAGTAATACTTTCCAAAACGAACATCATAAGCGTTACGAAGCGTATGCAGGAAGCGAACAGCATTCAAGCGGTGGAATCGGACATCAAGGGCGCGCCCAGTCTGGATGATCTGATCAAGTGCGGGCGCGGCATATGCTTCGGCAGGCAGTCGAGAGAGATTGGCAGCGATGCTCTAGCAGTTTCGAACGTGAAGGCAATTGACGGCCGGCGAGCGGTCGCCCGCAACGGTTACCTATCGCTGGGCAAGTTTGTCGGGGTCGCGGGCTCGGTGTCCGTTCAAGTGCCAAAGGTCCGCGCGCTCTCTGGATGGGGTGTGAAGCCCAGCTCGGTGATCGTGCCGCCCTACACATGCGTGAGTCGCCGCGCTTGCCGTCGTCGGGGCCTGACTGTATTTGTGCGGGATCCCGACGGGTGACATGAGCGAGGTGCAATCGGAGCTTCTTGACCACCAGGTTATGGGCTTGTCGGCCAATGCCGCAAACCTAATCTGTCAGATGTGAGCTGTAAGTATTCAGGATCAGAAAATCGTGGAAGCGTCAGATTAAGGACATGGTATGAATCTATGTCGAGTAGGATTCCTTATATAAATTGTATGGTACACAATATTGTGTAGCGAACTGATCATAGACAAGAACTAGGCAAGGAGGTCGCTGGCTGCCTTGGTGAAGTTGATTGAGGGAGAAACCATGTTTGGGGCGTTGAGAAGTATTGGGCCATACCTAATTGCTGTAGCGATCGGTGCGTGCCTTGGTGGCGGACTCGCGACGACGATTGGAGAGTGTCGGCTCGCTCAGGAACAGGCGGCGCATGCTCGTGATAACCAGCATCACGCACAAGAGATCAAGGCGATCTCGGATGAGGCGCTGTCTGCGCAGCAGAAGGCATTGTCAGAGCGTGACGCCGCGGCGCAACGAGTCGAAGTTCTGAATACACAACTGATTAAGGAGTCTGAACGGCATGAAGATGAGAACCGCCGTTTGCGCGCTGCTTTGGCAAGCGGCACTGAACGGGTGCGGGTCGCAGTCGCCCATTGTTCAACCAGTAGCAACGGTTTGCCCAAGCCTACCGGCTCCGCCGGCGTGGACGATGGAGGCACCGCCGTCGGAGAGCTCGACCCAGCGGTTGCGCAACGCGTTTTCGGGGTCACCGGAGAGGACCAGTACGAAATCGACAAACTGACGGCGCTGCAAGGTTACGTGTGCGCGATTCGCCCGGACACGCCCGCTTGCCGGACGCCGTGATTTTCGCAAAGCTATGCGGCCGAATCCACAAGGGGACTGATAAGCGCCTGGCACGAGGCGGCTTGATGGCTTGGCTTGGCATGCCAAGTTGGGAGGATCGCGGTGGAGCAAGATTCGATTAAGCAAACCGTGTGTGATGAGCCCGCCTTTCGTTCGGTATGTCTAGGTTTGTACCTTAGTGTGCGAGTACAGTGGCTGCTAGAGAGAGAGAAGCGACATGCATTTGCGAGTCGGGATTCAACCGCACAATTTGCGCTTCCTAATATATTTCGCCTTCCATTCGGTCGCGTATAACGTTGACAAAAAGAAAGGAAAGAAGGAATGCTAAAGGTACTAAGATATGTGCACGCGGCCGAGTTCAGGGTGACGTCTGTGCAGCGAATCAAGAATGGACAAGGCATGAGCGCGATGGCCCGCAAGCTGGGAGTTTCGGCGCAGACGCTGCGCAACTGGGTGAAGGTGGCGTGGGTCAGGCAAGCTGGACGGTGTTTGTGTGCATCGGTCAGGCAACCCTGTGCAATAGGAAAGCGGGGTGTTGGAAGCGGCGATCCTCAGCAGACGCGTCGACGCAGTTGTTGAACAGACTGCGAAAAAGGATTACGCATGGCTGTCTGGTTTCAAGAAGTGCTTTGTCCGATGAGAAATCGGGACGATTATATCCGATCGAATTTGGCATGTCGGATTTTGATATGATCGATTTTCGAAGAATATAAAAGATATGAATTATACTCGACGCCTGATTGCTTGAGCGTCTCAGATGTGAGATGTATAGGGTTGTTCGAGCGAAAGGCAATGATAGATCATATGTATAGTCATGGAGGATTTCGAAAAATCTGATTCACTTGTGCTCACGCCAGAACTGGGAATTTTTTAATTTTATATAGGGCGAATCCCTGAAAGGTGCGGCAGATCAAACGTGCAACGTCCTCATGAGTGTAACAAGATACTTGCAGCATCTCGGTGCGTGGCTGACTCGCGGTGCCTACCACGGAGATGATCGAAATCAAGGTGTTAGCTTTGATGGGCGAGTTAGCCGAATGACTGCTTGAGTGTCCGGGATGGATTCAAAATCATCATGCTCGGAAGAGTCGCTGGGAAGTTTGCTAAACCTGTGGGTACTGCTGTCGCGGGCTATACCATCGATCAATTGCAAAAGAAGAGGAAAGACCAAGCATCATCGGACGTTGACGCGGGTCCCTCTGGGCAACAGCAATCGCAAAGGAAATCGGGGCTGCAGACAGGAAATCAGTACTTGGAGAACAAGGCTAAATCGATGACACCAGGATCGGATGCAAACGTCCTGACTGAGGCCGCGCAGAATCAGGTGTCGAAGCGAGTAGATCTGGGTAACAAAACAGTCAATGTTATCACCAATCCGAGCCAGACTTGCGAGAATCTACAAACCTTTGGTACTGAAACGAGGCAACTGGCCCAGACCGTGTGGGGTGCCCAGCGCATTGCAACAGGTAACGCACAGGTGAGCCCGCACGATGTTGCTTCCGTGTCTAAAGGAGCAGCGATAGATGTAGCCCATAATTCAAAGAGTATAGTTGTAGGCGCCGTAAAGGGATCGTTTGCTGCTGCGACAACTACCGTAGAGATCGGGAGGATCATGCCGATGAAAATCGACTTCGCTTCTTTGAGTACGATCGCCAAGCTCGTGAATTCAAAGCTGTGCCAAAACCTTGGGAGAAGGACCCCGACCTTTGGAGTAGGTACCAGCCAACGTGACAATGCCTTCTTTTGAAAGCCTAGCCATGCGAATTGGAGACTGATATGCTGTATGATCTCACTAGAAGGGGCCGCAGGAGCGTCCCCCTGTCCCGCCTCGGCGATATCAACGAAGAAGAGGTCGAACGAGAAATCGAGCGCGAGACGTCGAACTCGCCTTTGCTCAGGATCAATCAAAACGGCAAACTTCTAAGCGCGGAGTCGGGTGTCAATCTTGACGAAACCCAAGACTCGCTCCTGACCCACAACAAGATATTCGAAGCTAAGATGTCCATGAGTATCATGGACAATCCTGGCAAAATAGGTTCGTATCTCGATCAATATGCCGGCAAGCTCGCCAGGGTTTTTGCGGCGCTCAAGAATGAAGCCAGCGTCCGCGCAATGCCTGTCACATTTGGTGGTAAAGCTATGACGTTGGGCGAGGTGTTTGAGCGAACAACGTTCACGCCACTACGCTCCACATCCGACCAGATTGGCAGAATGTCCGGCGCTGAGACGAGCGATGTCGAATCATGGATACTCGCCTCCCTGAACAAGCCGATTTCGGCTCGAGAATTCAAAGAGTTCCTGACGCGGATAAAACTATTCAGCTCCTTCGGTACGACGGTGTGGCAGCTCCTCACATCGAGCAGCGGCGCAGTCGCAAACAAGGACGCCGTCAACGCCCTACTGGCTAGTGCGGGCTTGAGTGAAAGCAATCACGATCTGCTGACGCCGCGATTTGCTGAATTCAAAAGAAAAACCCGATCACTGATTTTTGACGATATGATTACGCGTGCCCGCAGTGAAAGAATGCCCCTTGTCCAAGGTATGCCCGTGTCGGGTATCTATGAAAATGCCGGTGACTATGGTTTGGGGTTTGGGCAAGTCGTGCAAAAATCCCGCATCGAGGCTGAAACGAGACAGCTGAGAGAGTTGCTGGATGTCGGCGGGAAAAACGCCCAGATCAATGCGATTCCGCGTCAAAATGCACCGATCGGCGATCTCAATCGACCTTTCATGCTCTCGGATAAAGAATTCTCGAATCTACCCGACGAGTACAAACATGTGGGCCTGGCCGAGGATATACAGAACCACATCTTCAATCATGGCGTTGGCATCAATCGCTGGCAACCCTATGGCATTTATGGCACGGACGCCAACCGAAGCGGATACCCGTCAGCTGGCGCGCAATCGGGCGGCACCACGGACGTAATGCTAGCTCTGACGATGCTGGAACTCAAGAATCATTCCATTTACAGTCATGAAAGCAAGGATGCTATTCTCGCCATGACACTGGCAGTTTCTGCCTTTATGAATTTTGGGGGGTATCATACTTTTTCAGAAGTTTTTCCCATTGGTCAGGCGATTGTTGAAAATATTCGTTTCATTCCCGCCGAGGTAGCGAGAAAGTTCAGAACAAGCAGGCTCTACGAAGAGATGATGAGGGTTTATATGAGTTATCTGGATGATGAGGAGTCCGTCAGGGCGCTAAATAAATTTGAAGCCACGCATCGGAAATTGACCCTCCCGCTGAGGCATAAAAACGTGAATAAAGTGGCACCGGACGAATATCAGGGGGAGTACAGCACTGTATTAGCCGCAACTCGATCTGACAGGTAGTCGGGCCGTTAAAGAAGAAGCGGTCAATGTGGAATGAGTGTAAGCGGCTCGGCTGGGCCGTTTCCTCACTCGCGCGCGCGTGAGGCATGATGGTGTTGGCGTGTCGGAGTCCGTATAGATCACGGGGGATCGTTCCACGATCGCCGATCGTGGACACGATCCATCCCAATCTATTCAGATCTACCCGGTTGAGGGTGTAGGCGGGGTGGCCGGCTTCAGTTTGTCGGCCACGTTCCACGGCAGCAATTCGTCGATGCGAGAGATCTTGTGATCAGTGATGTAGGCCAGGACGTATTCCAGATAGGCACGCGGGTTGATCCCGTTGAGCTTGCACGTTTATGCCGTGCACCGAACTATGCCGAGCGGTTCTCCTGGCAACCATCTGCCGGCGTGCGACTGCGGCCGGTTAAGTCTGCATGGGTCGAACTTCCTTCGTAAGCGCCCGGCGAAGGCGTCTTGACGGGAGCGATCGCGGAGGTGATCAAGCGCTAGTCGGTGCCCAGCGATGAGGCAGCAACGCGGCGATGTCGTCGGCACGGTGAGTCGGCAACCGGGTCAAGACGTCTATCAGGTAGGCCAGTGGATCGTGGCCGTTCAACTGCGCTGAACGGATCAACGTCATGATCGCAGCCGCGCGCTTGCCCGCGCGTAGCGATCCGGCGAACAGCCAGTTCGATCGTAAGCGCTCGACATGTACTGTCTGTTCATGAGTGCGCGACACCGGCAATCTGATTCCCATCAGATGTAATGGGAATCAGATTGATGAAGCCAGTGGTGCATGGAAGACAACCGGGATCGAGGAACTACACGAAGGAGTTTCGGGAAGCGGTTGCTGCCGAGGCGAACGATCCGAATCGCTCGATTGCCGAGGTAGCGGGTGCGCACGGCTTGAACGCCAATATGGTCGCGCAGTGGCGAAGAAGCTTACTCGATACGCAGCGTGCACCGTCGGTACCAAACATCGCGCTGCTGCCGGTTGATGTGGTCGATCTGCCTGCGAAAGACGTCCCACACCACGCTCTGCCGCAAACGCGGGATGTGTCGGCGAGCCCGGCGATGCCGCCGAGCTGTGAAATCGAGATCGAGGTCGGCAAACGACGTATTCGTATCCGCGGTGTGTCGCAGGAGTTCGCCGAACAGTATCGAGGGTCGGCCGGGATTCGTGAATATCTGAAGCTTCGGATATTCACGATTACCCACACCGGCAGATTAAGAGTATGCGGTCAATGACCGACGCCCTTCCAATGAAGGGCAGAAGGTCAGAAGCTAAGTGTCCGCGTGGACACATGCACTCAGACCGTGATGAGCGAGAAACAAGACCTTCGTAAGCGCGAATTTCTCCGCACGTAGCGCGACGGATTGAAAGACGTCACGCTTGCGTCCGCAACGACAACTTGCGGACGCAACCATGACTGAAGATGACCTGGCTTTTTTGCCGCTGAAGGTAACGCATATAGATCGGGGCGGCAGGCGGGTGTTTGACCCTGAGGATAAGCGGCGACTGATCGAGGCATGCCGGCGGCCTGGAGTATCGGTATCGGGCATGGCGCTCAAGGCCGGCGTAAACGCGAACCAGTTGCGCAAATGGATTTGCGCACGCACACCAGCGAACGAAGCGGCGCTCGCCGGGCCTGGTAGTGCGGAAACGTCACCGTCAAGGTTCGTGCCGGTCGTTGCGGTTGGGGACACGGCGTCGGTGTTCTCCCGTGCGCCTGCTGCGTCGTTAGCCCCGGATCGTCGCGAGGGATCTCGGGCGTCACTGTGCTCGGCGCCGTCGGCGCGTTTGTCGGCGACGCTGCCCAACGGCGTCATGAGGGTCGGCCGGGATTCGTGAATATCTGAAGCTTCAGATATTCACGAATCCCGGCCGACCCTCGTCATGGTTGAACTCGAATGCTCGGGGCAAGACGGTTCGCTCGTGACGGCGATGATTGCTGCGCTGGGGGCGCACTGATGTTCCGCTTCGACGCCGATCTTCGAATTTACCTGCATCGCGAGCCGATCGACTTCCGCGCCGGACTGAACACGCTGGTGACGATGGTCGAGCAGTCGATGCAGCTTGACCCGCTCGCGCGATCCGTCTTCGCGTTCCACAACCGCAAACGCGATCGCGTGAAGCTTCTGCTTTATGACCGGGCCGGATTCTGGCTCCTGTTGAAACGCCTCGAGGCGGACCGTTTCGTTTGGCCCCGTCGTCAGCAAGCCGTGATTGAACTCACGGCCGAGCAGCTTCACCTGCTGCTCGACGGCGTCGATGTCGACGCGGTACGCCGTCATCCTGCGCGGCAATACTGCCACGCGAGCTGAATTGCGGTATCACCGATGCCCCGCCAAGGGGGCGTCCTTCGAGGCGTTGCGAGTAAACAACGGCCGGCTCGGCTGTTACACATTTGCGTAAACCCACGCGGCGCTGAGCTTCGCTATCGTGGAGCGCATGAAAGCCGCCGATCTGTCGCGATTGCCGCGGGCCGCCAAGGCCTACATCAACGAACTCGAAACTGGTCTCGCCGAACGCGACGCCAGGATCGACGAATTGACCAAGCGCCTGGATGCGCTTGAAGAGCAATATCGTCTCGCGTTGGCCCGTCAGTACGCGCCCAAGAGCGGGAAGCGCCGCGACCGCGTGTTCAACGAGGCCGAAGAGGCAGCCCAAGCGCAGCCGGCCGACGAGGACGACGGCGACGCACTGACGCTGCCCGATACCGGGTTGCCGGAACTCGGTCAGCCTGAACCGCGCAAGCGTGGCCGCAAGCCGCTGCCCGCAGATCTGCCGCGCGAGCGGATCGAGTACGACCTGCCCGAGGACCAGAAGATCTGCCCGTGCTGCAGCAAGGCAATGCATCGGATGGGCGAGGAAATCAGCGAGCAGTTGCACATGGAGGTCAAGGTGTCGGTGCTGCAGCACGCGCGCTTCAAGTACGCGTGTCGCCACTGCGAGCGTCACGGCACGCACACACCGATCGTGGTCGCGCCGATGCCGGCGCAGCCTTTGCCGGGCAGTCATGCGAGTGCATCGATGATCGCCGCCGTCACGGCCGGCAAGTATGTCGACGGCACACCGCTGTATCGGATGGAAGACGTGCTCGCGCGCCCGAATATCGCGGTCAGCCGCAGCACGCTGGCGAACTGGATCATCCGCCCCGCCGAGCTTCACTACAAGCGCCTGTTCGAGGCGCTCAAGAAGATTCTGCTGAGCCAGTGGCTGATCCACGGCGACGAGACCACCGTCCAGGTCCTGAAGGAAACGGGCCGAAACGCGCAGGACACGTCGTATATGTGGGTTTACCGAAGCGCCGAGGACAGCGAGCAGCCGGTGGTGCTGTTCGACTACCAGCCTGGACGTGGCCAGCAGTACCCGAAGGAATTCCTCGGAGACTACGACGGCACGCTGATGACGGACGGCTGGCCCGCGTGGCGGACGGTCAAATCGGCCACGCACCTCGGATGCCTTGCGCATGGACGTCGCCTATTTATGGACGCGCTCAAGGGGCAAAAAAACAAACCCAGCCCCCGCATCACGAAGGCGCTCGAATTCTTCCAGGCGCTGTACCAGGTCGAGGCGCTCGCCAAACAGACGCTGCCCGAGGGCGAAACGCTGGCCGATTACCGGTACCGCTTGCGGCAGCAGCACAGCGTGCCGTTGCTTAGCGCCTTCAAGAGCTGGCTCGACGAGCTCGCGCCAAAGGTGCTGCCCAAGAGCCTGCTGGGCGAGGCGATCGGCTACTGTCTCAGGCAATGGCCGTACCTGAGCCGCTACGTAGAGGACGGCCGGTCCCCAATCGATAACAACGTCATCGAGCGCGACATCCGGCCGTTTGTGACCGGACGAAAGTCGTGGCTCTTTAGCGATACGGTTGACGGCGCGAAAGCGAGCGCGATGGTCTACAGCCTGATGCTCACGTGTCGAGCTTGCGGCGTCGAGCCGCACGCGTATCTGTTGCACGTGCTGACCGAATTGCCGCAGCGCGCACCGGATGCCGATATTAGCGACCTGCTACCGTTCAACTTCGCCCGACAGCAAACCGTTACCGGGTAACCCTGATCGCTACCGCGCTCGGTCGAAGTATTGGTCCCACTGTTCCGAGTCGGGATCGAGTCGGCGCACGATCGCGTCGTCTGCCCGTACGATCAGCCGTTCCAGCATCTGGCGCTTCGTTACCGAGTAACGGCGAGCCAACCGTGTGAGAGCAAGATAGGCTTCCGTGTTCACCCACATATCCAGACGTCGATCACCGTCGCCGTCCTTGCCTGCCGTCTCGCGCCTTGCTCGATAAGCCGCTTGCCGCTGTGCCGTCGTTTGCGCCATCTCCATCCCCCTTCGTTACCCGGTAACTATCGATATGAACCATGTTACCCGGTAACGCGAGGCCTAACGACGTGTGGCAGATTTAGCGCTTACTTCTGAATCGCAGGGTGCGGCGTTGCCCTGGTGGGTCGATCGCAGCCGCGGCCCTGCGCGTCCTACGCTTCTTCGCCGGGCCACCACGGCTTCGCGGCTCGCTCGACGAGGAAGTCGTCAAGATTCTTCCCCTCGAGCCATTTGGGGCGCGGGCCATGGCCGGACCAGGACTTGCCCGACGACGGGTCGTAGTACTTCGCCGGCGCCCGCCGTTTGCGCGATTTCCGGAAGCCCGCTGCGCGCAGCAGTTCGTCTTCCGTGATGCCGTAGAGCGCAACGTGCTCCTGAACGGCGGCCAAATACGCCGCCCGCTCGTCTTTCTTGACGTCCGCGAGACGGATGTTCAATCCGCGCAGTTGTGCCTGAAGGTCTTGTAGTTCAACGATCACGATCGTTACCGAGTTATCTCAATACGGCGGAATGGTACCGGATGATCGGTGCGGTTTTGAAAGTTCGGCGTAGGCCGATCCGGACAGTCGATGATGGCACCCGTAATGTCGGTGCTGGTGAGTGTCGCCAACAACGCGGCGCAGAGCGCTTTCTGGATCCGGATGTTGGTGGCTGCAGCGCGCACGAAATACAGGCGTAGAAACGTCTCGAGGTCAGTGTCGGCGCCATCGCGCCGCACGTACTCGCGGTAGGTAGCCGAGATCTTTGGTCGAGTCGACGATCATGGCGGTCGGCGATGGCAACCTCCTGCAGACTCGGGCGGGGAAAGGGGCGGGGCGCATGGTCGAAGGGCTGGTAGCGATTGACGGTTAGTTGCGTTGATGAAATACCCCCCTTTCTGCTGACATCGCTGCGATGGATAACCGACGTCGTCACGGGCAGCTAGGCGCGCGCACGCGCGCGTTGAGCCGGTGGCCGGCTTGCCGGCCGCCGGTGATTTACGCGCCGTTGCGCCGCGGCGGCCGCCGGCCGTCGAGGCGCTTACGGCCTGCCGGAGGCGAGCGCTCGGGGACCGCGGGTTTGTCCAGACAAGCGGGCGAATGCCCACTTGATTCCTCGCCGGTACGCCGGCGAGGGTGGATTTGCCTAGGTAGTTAGAGATAGCTTGTGATTAAGAGCCGACAATTAACTACGATCAGACCCGACATTTAACCGCCTTTATCCACAGCTTCGTCGCACGACGGCCCGCGCGCGCGGGGCAAATGCCGTGCTTGTCATCGCTCAACACGTCATCTCGGCCGGCAACATGCCGAAAGCGGGCACGCAGACCGTGCGCCACCCTCGCGACAGCGATCGAAAGGTGGTGGTTATGGGGAAGCGAAGATCAGGTGGGCGGTGCTAATTGCCGACGCGCTTCGGCGTAGCAGGCGTCCCGATCCCACTCGGGATGGGTCGATTTGAGCTGAGCGGCGCACAGCATGACGCTGCGCTCGTAATTAGCCAGCCGGCGCACGTGGTCGCGCTCGACAAACCGTTTTGAGGACTTCTCGGGGAGCGATGCCTGGAGCGCGGCCGCGGCCGCACGGCGTTCACGCTTGTGTTGTTGCGCGGCACGCCGCTGTGCACGCAGGTGCGCGCGACTGCGCTCATGTTGTAGCCATACGCTCATGCCGAATGCGGCGAACAGTGCGGGGGGCAGGTATTTGATCGCCGCGAGTCCCTTGTAGCGCTCGCCCGCGGACGACTCCTGCAGCGCACACTGGCGACGGATCTTGGCCAGGCCGGCGGTCTGGAGGTCGCGGAGCGCGCGCTCGGCACGCCGCACACCGAGCCCGGCCTGGTCGGCAAAGAACGGCAGGGTAAGATCGACCCAGCCGGTGGCGGCCGGGATGCCGACACGGAGGGTGGCCAGATCGCAGTATTTGATCATGGCCCGCAGCAGCTGCGCGCACGCGATCCGGCGTTCACTTCGCTGCTGGCGCCGTGAGCCGTTCGCGGCGTTCAGCGCGGGAAGCCAACGTGCCGGCCGATCGAGGTAGCGCTCGAGGCGGAGCGACAAGGTGCGCAGGATCCGTGGCGAATTCGACGGCGCAGGCGCGGGAATGTCCTCTGGCCAAATCCGATCCGGCAACGCGACGTCGCGTGCACGGCCGCGCGGCCGCAGCTGCACGTCGCGCGTCGACGTCGGCGTGCTTGTTGCGCGCTCGCCGTCGATTGCCGGATGGGAGAGGGAGATCGTCACGGGCGCTTAGTTATCGCGTCGTGCCGCTCGACCGATTGCTTAGGAGAATGAAACCGGACGCAGCGCGGGAATACGCGGATAAGCTGATCGTCATGGCAATCGCGATCCATTGAGTGCGTTGTTGATCGCGCTTGACACCAGTTCGTGGCGAACTAGAATGAGGCAGTCCCCTCAGGACCGATGCGTGCCACGAGCCATGTGTCAAGCGTCAGCGGAACCCCCTGTTTGCCGACAGGGGGTTTCTTTTTTTAGAGCGCACGCCTTTGCCGCTCGAGTGCGCCGACGCGTTTGCCGACCACGACGACATTGCGTGGATAGCGCTTGGCGAAGTAGCCTTCCGGGGCGTCGCGATCGCGCAAGTGCAAGCTGAAATCACCGCGAGGGGCAACGCGTGCGGCGAGCCGCACTGCCTCAAACCACGCATTCGCATAGTGGTTCGGACGCGGAGGTGAAGGGAGAAACACCCAATGCACGATCACAGCCAGGCACGTCATGTAGAGGAACGTCGTTGCCAGCGTGTTGACGATTGAGCGGAAGTCATGGGCATTGGCCGTCAGGATCTGATGCAGTCCGTCCGCAAACTCGACGGGGTTCGTGAACCACATCAGCACGCCGAGCCCGAACGCCACCGCTGGCATGAACATGAGCACATTGGTGAGCGCTCGGAAGACGCCTGCGGCGACGTCGGTCCAGATCCGGAGCTTGAAGCGCCACTCCTGAGCGAGCTCGGCCTCGATATTCCGGATCGTGCCTTCCGGAATCTCGCCTACAGGTACGTCGTTCAGGCTGATTTCCCAAACAGTTCCCGCGGTGATATTGACGGTGGCCGGGGGCGTCGACGGTGACTGGCCACGCCGGGAAATCAGCCGATTGATTGCTTCGGAAAGGGGAATCGCCAGAATCGCGGCGAGCAGGACAGCCACGCCATTCTTGAAGTGCGATGCGGCGGCGATTGCGAGAACGATGGCCGCTGCCATCACAAGGGTTGAGTTACGGACGGGACGCATGGTGTTTTCCTCTACGTTAGATGGACGCGTGACCGCCGTCCGTTAGGATTGCTTGCTCAACAAACGGAATCCCGATGAGGTGGCGCAAGACGACGTAGCTCTCGGGTGAAAGCGGGCCGATTTGGACCTGCTCATTGGCGACGAAATACGTGCAACCGTCCGGGCCCAGCGAAACGCGACAGGCCGATCGCTCAAACGTACAGGTTGAGTCGCTCGAGACGACGACCACCAGGCCGTTCGGCGCAGGAGCGAAGCGCGTACTCTCGAGCGTGACCGGCGATGCGGGTGCTGGAGTGCCGCACTGTATGAACTCGGCCTGGCCCGCGGCCATTCGATCATCGACTGGCGATCGGCCGTGATGGTTGGCATGGTTGTCATTTCGTTGCTTCGGTGCGCCCATAGTGGTTCCCAGGTTTCCTCATCGACATGGGTGTCCGGGCGGCTACCACGCATAACCTGCACCCACGCCAGCGGCGACCGCGCCGCGCGTGTTCGTGGAGCCGCTCGCCTTGAAGATCCAGCGACCGGCATACGTGGACAAGCCAACCGCCATCGCCGACTGCCCGGCGTAGCTGCCGCCGCCGATTGCGACCACGCTCGTTCCCGGGACTCGGCGCTTGCGGCAGACTCGCGATCGCGACGGCCGACGCGGTACCGCCATTGGCGTCACGGTGGTCATGCTCGATCTGGTTGCGCACGCTGCCCAACGAGTCGTTGAGCTGTTGAACGTTGACCGCATCGGTCGGCGCGACGCCCGCGGAAACGTTGGTGAGCGTCCGCGTAAGCCCCGTTGCGGCGTTGCCGAACGACACGGTGTGTCGCGCTCAGCGACGGTTCCCGGGCCGAGCGCAACGGCATTGTTCGCCGGGGCGGTGGCGTTGCCGCCGTTGGATGCGCCGATCGTGATCGTGCCGGCCCCCGGTGCACCGCCGGTTTGCTGAACGAGCCCGAGCGCGCCGGCCGCGAGGCTGGTCGATAAGGCGGTCAACGCGGCACCGTTCGCCGCAACACCCGTCGACAGCGACGCGACCGACTGCCCGGTCGATGTCGACAGCAGCGTGGCGTATGTGGACGTGGCCTGGATCGCCTGATACGCCGCGTAGAGCACCGATCCATTCACCGCATCGGTGCTGACGGCCGAGATCGTACCGGCCGCGACGTTCGTGAGCTGCCGCTCGGCGCCGATGGTCCCGAAGCTCACGACGCTTTCAGGGGGGCTGCCCGCAAGGTCGTAGGTCCGCCCGGCGACCGTGACGGGAAGTACCGCGCGCGCCGCGGCTGTGACGAATCCTGCGCCGATGGCCACGTCCCCGGCGTTGACGGCGCCCGCGCCCTGACCAAGCGCGATTGCTGCAAGCACGGTTGCCGATAAGTTTGCGCCCAGCGCGATCGCCGTGGCCGCCGCCGTGGCGCTGGTTCCGACCGCGACCGCACTGGCCTGCGCGACGGCCGTCGTGCCGAGCGCGATCGCATTCACGTCGACAGCGATACCGCCCGCGCCGATCGCGAGCGCATTTTGTCCGAGCGCTTGCTCACCCGAGCCGATCGCGACGGAGTAGTCGCCCACCGCACGCGAGCCGTTTCCGGTGGCGATCGCGCCATCGCCCAGATTGGGGTCGCCGTTCGTCGTGCCGGCGTACGACCCAGTCCACCCATAGGCGATCGCGGCGGCAATCGCGATCGATATCCCCGTCCGCTTTGGCCGACAGATCTTATTCATTACAATCCTCTACACAAAATCGAGAGCCCGGGTCACGGGACATGTGCGCCTGCGCTTGCGCAGGACTTGGATCCCCCTTGCTCCTGTCCTCCGCCAAGATTCCGGGAGCAGGGGGAGGTCTTTCCAAATTGGCGTCACGTTTCAGGGTGAGACCATCACCTCCTCGTTGCGGGACAAGGTCTTCTTCGCCGTTACAACGACGTCGTCTTCCCGCGGCCGAATCGGCAGCAGGCGCGCCGCGTCTGTCGCCCCGCGCGCGCATGCGAGACTCGTCGAGTTCGCTGCGATCGCGCAGAGGCGTTCCCGAGCTCGCTCGGTCTCCGCCCAGAATTCCGGCGTGCTCGAGATCGATGCGATTTCCGAATCGGCATAACGCGCGCCGCGGCGGGCCTCGATGGTCTGCAACGCGCCGTAGACGAACGGGGGTAGCGACTTCAGGGTGACCCGAACAGACGAGCGCGATTCCGCCGACACAGCGGGCGAGTGAAGAGGAGGCAATCCGGTCATGACAGGTACGCCCATCAGCGGTGCCGGGCGAGCGTCAAGCTCCAGCGCAGCGGCTCCGACAGATGTCAGTGCCAACGTCGCGAAGAGCAGGGCGGAAGCTGCTAGGCGTTTCATGTAGTTCTCCACGTAGATGCGACTGTCGCCGCATGAATCAGCGCAAGCGATGCTGCTGCGTACCCGTAATCCCGGACGGCAGGTTGCTTTCCCTAATGAATCCCGTTCCCTTTCCCCCAACAATCTTCAGGTGCTCGACCTCGACCTTCGCGCTATTGATCACCACCTGCGCGACCTGAGCAATCGCCTGCGCACGCTCGATCTCCATCGGCTGTTCCTTGCTCCGCAATTGCGCAAGCGTTTCGAACAGGTGCTTTCGCAGGTCCTCGATCGTGTTCATCGCTTTCTCCGGTTGATGGTTCGGACGACAGTTGCCTTCAGGCGAATCACGCCCTTCAGTTCTTCGGGCAGGTTGTGAATCGAATTGCGCCGCATCAGCTCGACGCGCGGTATGCACTCGAGGTTGGGAAGCGCGATATGGGACCTGTCGCCGTCACGGAAACACACGGCGTGGCCGGGCGGCACCGGACCGTGCACCTGCTCCCAGAGCAGGATGTGTACGGCAACCCAATCGCGTGGCGGATAACCGGTATCGGTAACCTTGCGCTGCAGGTAGCCTTCTTTCGAATAGCGTTCGCTGCCGATGGGCATCCAGTTGCGTGGCTTGCTGCCCTTCTTGAACCGGGTCGCTTCACCGCCCGTGGTAACGCCCTTCTTGCCCTTGTTCCACGGCACGTGGCCCTTCGGGAAGCGACAGCTCGTGCCGCGCGAGCCGTCGAAGCGGCCGGACCCGGCGCTCCCGTAGAAGTCCGGTGATTTTCGGATTCCCAACGCGGCCGCCTTGGCATGGACGGTGTAAACAGCACAATCGAGCACGCGCGCGATCAGCTCGGCTGTCTCGTATGGATAACGCTCGCGCAGGTATTCGATTTCTGCCGGCCACCATTTCTTGCGAGACCGGCGCGGCGAATCGAACTGCGTGGCTCGCTTCATGTCGCTCTCCTCGGGTCTCGACGTTCGCCGGCGTTGGCGCTATCGTCCAGCACGTCGTACGGAAGCCGACCGGCGTGCGATGCCATCAACTTCTTCCAGTTCTCGAGCGGCTCGGGCAGGGCGGGCATAGCAGCCTTGAGCGGCTCCCAAACCCACGAATCGAGCTGGCTTCCCGCCAGGAGGTCGTCGAGCGCGGCCTGATACGCCTCGGTCACCGCCGGCGGCACCAGATACAGCGCGGTCGCGCGCTCGGTGTCCGAGAGCACCGCGGTCGCGAGGGGACGCGTCGACGGCAGGTTGTAACGCAGGCATTTCATGTAACGGCGCGCCGCGATCGCCTTCAGCAGCGTGGATTCGATTTCCGATTCGAACGGAATCCACTGCTCGGTCGTCAACATCAGCGCGACCTCGACGACGGAAGCGATGCCGGCGCGCGAGACGCTCGCGGTCGCGATGGCCACCATATGGGCTTCCTCGTGGACGTTCCACAGCTCCAGTTCGGCCTCGAACCGCTTTTTCAGGCGCTTGTGGACGTCGTCGTCCAGCATCAGCCCGTAGTCGGGCAAGTGCTTCAACACCAGCTTGTGCCCGTAGCGCGACGGAACGATCTCTTTCAGTTCACCGATCGCGAGCATGTAGCGCTGCGCACCATTCGGGGACGTCACAATGCGCGCGATCCGCTCGGTGCGCCGCTGCTGGATCGCATCCTTCTGATCCGCGACGAACGACTCCGGGATGTACAGCAGCTCCGACAGGTCAACGCCCTTGGTGACCTTGTCGGTGGCGGCCTGCAGCAGGTACTTGCGAATCACATACCAACTGCGCTTGCCTTTCATGGCGGGCGACCATCGATTCAGGCCCGCCTGCTCCCAGAGGTAGTGGAGCGTCGCGCGCAACGTCAGCTTCTTCCCGTCGGCCTTGACGCTGTCGGGTTCTTTCTCCGATGGCGCCGGCGCCTGCTTCTGGCCACCCTTGGACATCGCGAAGCCGAACTTCAGCGCGACTTGCCCCGTCTCGAGGTCTTCCTGGATCGCGCTGCCCTCGACGTCGCCCAGGCCCGACAACTCGGGCGGAGGATCGTACGATTCGCAGCCGATCGCGTGCTGGCCACCGGTATCGGGCATGCGCTTGACCAGGAAGCGGTCTTCGAACCGAGCGATATACATCTCGATGCCGGGGTTCTGACACCGGCACAGCGGCCGGATTTTCTTGTCATGCGCGCCCGGCAGGACCGCGAACAGCTCGGGTGTCGCCGCTTCGAAGACCCGCCCGTCAATGTCGTAACTGGCCATCACCGACTCCTTTCAAGGTCCATGCCCGGGCGGTTCTGCTGCAGCTCGCGGGCTTCGTCGTGGGTCAGCACCCTGGTCGTGCCTTGGTCCGAATGCAGCAGCGCCGTCTTCTCGCCCTGGTGGATCTCGCGATCGAGCTTGCCGCGCTCGACCATCACGACCATGTTCTCGGAGATCTGGACGAGGGCGTGCTGTGACGTCTTGGCGACGACATCACCCTGCAGCACACGATCGGGCTCGGGCGTGCGAATCATCAGGTTGCGCTCGCGCGCAACGACGCCCATCACGCGTTGAGACTCGGCGAGCGTCGTGTTGCCGCCCGGGATCTGCCCACGATGAAGCTGCTCGGACAGGCGCCCGAGCGTATCGAAATACTGCTGCTGGCGATCGGCCAACGGGGTGTCCGGTTGCCAGCTTTTGCGCACGTCGGCGAGCTGCCGGTAGGCGCCGTCGAATTCCGGATAACGGGCCAGCGCGGCCACATTAGGACCGTCATCAAACACCTTCGCGCGCTTGTAGATCTCGCTGTGCTCGAACGTGGCGCGATCCTCGCGAGCCGCCTGGAGCCGCTTGGACACGTCGGCGAGATCCTGAGGGCCCACGCCCGGCGTGCGCTCGTTGCGGGCGCGGGTACGCTCGACGATCTCCTCGAGAATCTCGATGTGCGCGCCTCGTTCGCCGTGGGTCAGCAAGCGATCCCGAACGGATTCGAGTGTCCTCGCGGCTTCAGCCGGCGCTTCCGGGCGATCGCCGCCCCGTCCCTTGCCGAGCGACTGCTGCTGGCGATCCCGGTCGCGCTCGCCGTTGTAGACCACGCGGCCGTGACTGTCGTAGATTCGGATGCGATCGGCCAGGCCGTCGCGCTCCAGACGATCAACCGTTGCGGGCAGGCCGCGGTAGGCTGAGTCGTGCTGCTCGCGATTGACCACGCGGCCGGTCTGCCCCTCGGCCGCGAGCTGCTCATAGCGTAGCCGCGCGCGGTCGAAAGAAGGATCCGGGGGCACGGCCATCACGCGCGCCTCGACGGTATAGCCGGCGCGCTGCAGACGCTCCGCGAGGGTCGCGATGTTGTCCGGGTTGCGCATCGTGCCGTCGACGATCAGGTTGCGGCGCTCGTCCTCGGCCCGCTTGGTCAGGCGTGATGCCCACTTGCCGGCCAGCGCCTGCGTCTGGTCCGCTGCTCGCTCGGGATCGGCTTTCGCGAGCGCCCGATACGCGGGGTTGAACTCGCGCATCTGGTCGGCGTCGATCACGACGGCGCCGCCGCGATCGCGTAGCTCGCGTTGTGCCACCCCGGCGAGACCGGCCTTCCCGGAGCCCGGCTGCCCGCCGAGCAGGATCGCCACGGGCTGCTCTTGCCGCTCGGTGGTCTCGATCGCGCGTTGCTCCACGCGACGGTAAATTGCGTCGAGATCCGCATCGTTCAGTTCGCGTGCCATCGTCGCCGCTCCTTAAACGATCGACTCGTCGCGAGCGATGGGGCCGTACTGGCGAATCACCTCCTCGATGCGCTGGTCATCGAACGGAGCGAGGGCGTTGCGCAGATCGACAAGCTCGTCCTGCCGCGCGTGGAGCGCCTCGATGCGCGCCGCGTCCGGCGGATCCTGGCGCATGGCGTCGCCGATGTCTTCCGCGCACTTCGCGATCACGGCGCCGACGATGCCGAGCGCGACGTCGTAGCGGATGATGCTGTGGTTGAACAAACCGTTTTTCATCATGGTCTCCGGGGTTAGTGCATCTCGCAGCCGCGGCAAAGCAGGGCCGGGGCGGTGGACACGTAGGGGGTTCGTTGGGTGCCGGCATCGGTCGACGTGAACCCGGCGCCGTTGGGGGTAGGGGCTGCGCAGCCGACCAGCAGCGTGGCGAGCGCGACGCCGGCCAGGGCGATCGGTCCGCGACGCGCGGTTCGAAGGAAAGGGTTCCGCATGCTTTACCTCATCAAAACAAGATGCCGTAGCCGGTTGCCCGGAATTTCTCGATGACGTCCTGATTCTGGTCGTCACGGAACGACGAGCGGGGCCGTTTGCGCTGCGGGGCATTTGCCGTATTCGCGGCGCTGGCGCCGCTGGCGGGCTGAGCGGCGACCGCGGAGGCGCCGGACGCAGCGGCGGCAGACGCCGTGGTATTTCGGGGAGCGATCAATTCGGACAGCCGCTGCCGCGCGATCGGGATGTCCTGACACGCGGCCAGCGTGAACACGGTGGCGGAGATCGCCGTTGCGGCAACGAGACGGTTCGCCAAACGGCGAAAAGTCACACGATTGGAGGTAAAATGGTTGATAGGCATGCGTTCGTCTCCTGAAGCGATGAGGGGATGACGCCGGACCAACATACCCAGACGCCTGAGACACATCCAGCACAACAGATGAATGGCGTCCGACAGCGGGGGTGGCCATGAAGAACCTGTTCCATGCGCTGTGGCATCCGTTTCTGCATTTCCGCGCGCTGCGCTGGTTTGCGCGGCGCGGACGTTGGTTGCTCGTGATGGTGCCGCTCGCGTTCACGCTCCAGGCTGTGCTGGATTCGATCGGCCACCCGGTGGCAGCAAACGTCGTGTTCGACCTGCTGGTCGTGCGACTGATGATCGTCGTGATTGAGAGCATCTTCAGTATTCCTCGATATCTCGTCGATAAAGGGGTGCCGCTCGTGCCGTCGGATCCGTTTGTCGATCCGATCAGCCGTCAACCGGACTCGGAATACAAGCCATCTGTTTGGTACAACTTCGACACCGGCAAAACTGGCCCTTGGTCTCCGGGATCCATCCGCATCAATTGATCTTCGGCGGCACGTCCTTCTTGTCGTAGTCCTCGCCCGGCTTGAGGCCGACCGCTTCCTTCACGGTGTTGGCGGCCCGCCGGGCGGTGTCGTGCAGATCCCGGCCCTCGTTGGCCGCATTCACTTCCGTCTGCGTGACGCGCCCCTCGCCGAGCGCCCGATCTGGACTCGCGTATCGCTGAACCTCCTTGTCAAAGTCCTGCGCACGCGCGCCCAGGCTCTGCGGTGAGTTGGGCGTGAGCGGCGCGCTGGCATCAGCGCGTGCACCGGCAATCTCCGAGGGCGGCGCCATGTTGGGTTGAACCGGCGTGACCGAGCCAAACCCGGTATCGCGCACCATCGAGTCGAACGTGCGCGCGCGTTCGCCCTCTGGGCGACGACGGGAGCCGTCCGACGCACGGGACGCGGCCCGCCCCGTGTCGTGAGAGCCGTAGCCGGGCGCATCGGGCGTGTACGGACTGCCCCACGTCGGCGTGGAAACGTGCTGGGCTATTGCCTGGTTGTCGAGGTATTGGCCGACCATGCCGACGATCTTGTCCTCGGACTGCAGCACGAACCGGGTCGCGGCCATGTGATTGGCTTGAGCGACCTTCCAGAAGAGCTCGGGGTCGGCCATCATGTTCTCCATCACTTCATGGCGCCGCGAGCTATTGGATGCGGACGAGGTCCGCGCCCCCGACTCGCGCCGGAAGCCGCGCTCACTCTGGCTAGCCGACTCGGACGTCGTGATCCTCGACGCGGTGCGATCGTGGCGATCGCTTTGCGCCGATTGCTCGCCGGTCGTGTTTTGAGCCGTTGCGGAGCCGGTGTGGGAGTACTCGGTGGCGCGAGAGGCAGAATCACTCTCACGATGGCTCTCGTTGAAGGAATGACTTCGGGCTTGGTCTGCGAAGTAGTTTCGGGCGCCACTGACATCGGCACCGAGGTGGGCGTCCATCCCCACGCTGCCGCGAGAGTGCCTCGTCGATCCGGTGCCGGGTGCTTGGCCCGTGGGTTGCGATTCGCCCACCTTGTTCATGGCGTCCGTGATCTGTTGCGGCGACGCCCCCCCTTGTTCCATCGCGCGTCGCACGCGCGCTTGATCGCGCGCGACGTTGTTGCCGCGTGGTTGCCCCGTTGCCCGCCCCGGATTTCCGCTATCGACACTCGCGTCAGCGCCGAGACGCCCGCCCGCACCGGCCCGCAACATGATGCTGTCTTGAGCCTGAACGTTTTGGCCAAACTGCGACTGAATAGTACGATCGCGCCCGACCGACTCATCGTGCGCACTCCGTCCGCTCATGCCGCCACTGTCCGTCACAGCATTTAGCTGGCTCGTGCCCTGACTCGTGCCGCGGTCGGCGGAATGCCCGAAGGTCTCGGCGCCCGAGAGGGAAGTGCCGGTCCGCGATATGTTCGAGCTGCCCGAGAAGTTCGACGTGCCGCTGAACCGCTCATTGCTACGGCCGATCGAGCGTTCGTCGGCCGCGACCATGCTCTGCAGCATGTGTTCCTGGAAGCGATCGAGCGCGGCACGCCCGTTGCTCGACACCCGCAGCGTGCTGCCGTCGGCGAGCTGCATGGCGGTGCTGCCGCTGCTCGACGCGAAGCCGCTATCGAACTTCTGCATCGTGGTGGTGTTCACCGACGACGTGTCGATGCCGGACTGCCCCATGCTGTAGTTGCCGCCCGCGATCGCCGCGCCTGAACGCGCGCCAGCCGAACTGAAACCCGAAATCATCCGGTCGGCCAGCCCGTAGATCTGACCATCGGCCATTCTCACGACCGCGCCGGCAATGAACGGGACGAGCACCACCATGTAGCCGATCATCGCCTGCTCGTCGACGATCGTGGCGTCGAACACGTTGCTCAACTGGAACGGCACGCCGGCCGCGAGCTTGAGCGCGGCGAGCTTGCTGTGGAGGTGGATCAGCGACAGGTGGTTGATGATCGCGAACAGCACCGGCCAGAGGCCGATCCAGACCAGCCCCATGAAGTAGCCGGCGAGCACCCGCTTGGCGGCCTCCGCCGGCACCAGGACCATCAACGTCACCACCACCGGGAAGAGGCCATACAGGATGGCCTCGATCCAGTTGCGCATGTGCGGGATCGTCTCCTGGCCGAGCAGGCTCAGGGTGCTATTCGAGCCGTTCGCCTGGCGCGCCGCTTCCGCCTCGGCGATCAGCGCATTGGTGTCCGCGATCGCGGCCGGGTCGTTGTGCGCGCGCGCCATCGCCGTGCCGGCGTCGCGCCATACGTTGTTGAACATCGCCTGCTTCATCGCGTCCGACGCGGATGCCGATGCGTCGAGCAGCCACGAATAGGACGTCGACACCGTCGACAGGAACATCTGCTGCGCGAGCCCGTCCGAGCTGGCCTGAGGGAACGCCTGGCGACCGTAGAACTGCTGCGCGCTGGTCACCGCGCCGTCGACGCGCGATTTCAGTACCTGCGCAACCGCGACGCACGTGTCCGTCTTGGGCGTGTTGGTCAGCACGTTGTACGTGACGAAGCGCGCCGGGCTCGTGTTGCTGAAGATCGTGTTCCAGGTGTCGGTCCCGGCGACGATCTGATCGGGCGTGATCACCCCGTCGAGGATGTCGTACTTCGTGCACTCCTTGAAGAACTGCATCAGGTCGGCACGCAGGCCAGGATCGCGCACGACGGCCGAATTGACCTGGCGCAGGATCCGGTGACCGAACCCGACGTCGCCTTTCTCGAGCCCCAGATCGTCCGGCACCCCGAACACGGTCTCGTAAGTGCGCGTCAGGTAGTTGAAGACGAGCGAATTCGCCTGCGCGACGCTGGCCAACGCGACGGGGACGTGATCGATGGTCCGCGGCGGCTCGAGGCCGGTGCGATCGACGAGCGCGACGCGCGCGATCGGCAGGTTCAGGATCGTCACGAACATCAGCGCCTGAATGAACCACATCATCAGCTCGAACTGCCGTCCGACGTAGCCGAACAGGCCGATCATCAGCGCGATGATGAATACGAATTTCAGGAGCCCACTGTAGCCGTTGCTCATCATCGTCGCCGCGACCGCGTTCAACACGTAGTACAGCGTGTCGACGTTCCACCAGGTCTGGATCTCGATGCCCATGTGAACCCCGCTAGTTGAGGCTCTTGCCGAACGCGAGCGAGTTGCGCAGCGTCTCGGACAGGTTGGCGTCGACGGCCCGCTCCATCGCCTGCAGTTCGAGCGCGATGTTGTGGGTGCTCACCGTCTGCGAATACGCTTTCATCAGGGCCTGGTGCGCGAGATTCGTGACCCGGTCCATCTGGGGCTGAATCTCCTTGAGCGAATCCGCCTGGGTGGCGTCCGCGAGCGCCATGTACTTGCCGATCGCTTCCTGCAGATCCTTGACGCATCGGCGGATGTACACCTCCGCGTATTTCGCCGCGACCAGGTCGACGTAGGTCGCGATCGCGCCGTCGCTCAACGATGTGTTGCCGTAACGCGTGCCGGTCGCGATCATGCTGTAGACCGGCAGGTCGGTCGTGTTCAGGAACGCGATGACCTGGTCGACGTTGTCGTGGGGCGAGCGATTGGCGATGTGATCCGCGATGCTCGTCATGCGGTTCTCGACCATCGTGTAGAAGCTGTCCGTGCTCAGGTTGTCCGGGTACGGATGCAGACACCCGTCGTCGGTCGTCGTGTCGCACCGCCAGATCGGCACGTTCACCTTGCTTCCCTTGTCGATGGCGCTGCCGATCAGCGTGGCGACGTCGATGTCGGTGGGCATCAGCGGACGGGGGGTCTGTGGCGTGCCCGAATCGGTCGGAAAGATCATCGAGCCGACCAGCGACATCAGAACCATCCGGTCCTCGTCCGTCATCCCGTCGACGTGCTTGAGCGCCTTCCACACCACATTGCCGGTGGGAAGCACGTCCTTGGCCTGGGGGTTGTTGTTCTTGACGGTGTCGATCACGTCGTTCGCCTTGGACTCGTCATCCATCACGTTGGTCCACGCGTCGGTGATGTTTTCGAAGATGTTGCTGTCGACCCCGAAATTCTTGGCGGCGTCCTGTTTGCCGCGGGTCCAGGTGTCGGGCAGGGCGGCATTGACGAGCCCCTTGGCCGCCGTGCACGAATCCATGTTCAGCCGGTTGACCTGCTGCGCGGTCGCGGCGAGCGCCTGCATCACGTTGTCGCACGTCGGACACAGGTTCTGGATCGCCAGCTTGAAGCCATAGCCGAGTGCGTTGGAGCCGATGTTGCGCAGCATCGCGACGAACTGCTCCTTGTTGATGAATGAGAATCCGCCCATGAACAGGTCGATGCCGCCGCAGCCGGCGTTCCACGACGGCGGCGTCATCGACGCGACCTGATAGGTGCGTCGGGGCATACGCATGAAGAGCGAGCCGCCGGAGAACATGTCCATCGTCTGGCCCTGGAGTGCCCCCGGGCCCGTGACGTTGCCCATCGCATTGACGCTGTTGAACAGGTCCTGCATCGACATGGCGGCCGACGGCTGCGTATAGACGAGGCAGGCGAGGGAGAGCGCGGCGATGACGGCCTGCAGGCAGCGCTGCGCGCCACGGGAGAGGCGATACGCCTTGACCGGGAGCACCTTAGACATGGCGGTCTCCAACGATAGGAATGACGCGTCGCGCCGGGAGATCCCGGGGAGCCGCAACGCTGTCGACGGTGCTCAAGCGCGGCGCCGAGTCCGGGAACGCGTGGTGGACGACGCCGTCGAGCGTGCGTCCGGCGAGCTTCTTGCCGACACTCAGCATGTGAGCGTCGCCGTTGGCAAACGCTGCGGGGTCGTTCCCGTCGTGGACACGGCCGGACAGTTGAATCCACGCGCCGGACCGAGCGACCTCGATCTGCTCGTTGGTGGCGTCGGTCCCCGGCATCCACTGTCCCCATTGCTTGAAGAGGAACGGCACATCGGCCCCATGACATTGATCGCGAAGGCGACGGACCCAAACGGGGTGTGTGATGCGGGCACTGCGCCCGCTTTCGCCGCCGGCGATCACCCAGTCGATCGTGCTCGGGAAGTCCGAATGATTCGTGAACCCGCCTTTCGGGGCATCGAGCGCGGCCGATCGCGCGCCGATGACGTACGGCGCCTCGTTCCAGTAGCCGCCGCGCAGCACGTCGACGCGATGCCCGTCGAGCCCGGGCCACCGCACCGATTCGAGGTCGACCGGGCCGAGCATCGGTTCGATCGACAGGAACCGGATACGAGCCGGCGTGGTGAGCAGCTTCGGGATATCGCGGTCCGCCTCGTCCTGGTTGACCACCGTCGCGCCAAGCCACACGTTGCCGGGCGTGCCGCCCGGAAACATTTCCGCCAGCATCGTGCCGGCGTTGCCGATGCGCTTGGTCAGCAGCAGCCACGTCAGTGCGGGCGTGGCGAGGATCAACTGGCCGAACGCCGGGCGCGCGCCAGCCGGCGCCGCGTTGTCGAACGGATCGCACACACTCGGGAAGACCTTGACGGGTCGGCCGGAGGCGCGCGCCCGCTCGTTCCACCGTAGCGGCTTGTCCCAATGCCGAGGGCAATACGGGCGTCGCGGCGCGCCGGGTCCCCAGTTCTTCCCCCGGCGCAACCACCGGTTCATCGACTCGGCGTAGCAGTGGTCACACCCCGGGCCGACCTTCTGGCAACCTTCCCAGGGCGACCAGGTATGGTCGGTCCACTCGATCTCGCTGTTCTCGCTCATCGCCGCACCATCATGCAGAGGTGCGCGCGACGCCGGATCTCGGCGACGTAATCGTTCAAGTCACCGCTCATCACGAAGTACGTGCGCCGTGCGGCCGGCACGCCGACATACTTCTCGTCGGAAGCGGCGGGGCGCGGCTCGGTACCGGCGATACACACGTTGCACGATCTCGAGTTCGACACGTGAATCGGTGAAAGCTGACCGGCCGCGAGCATCTCGTCGAGCAGCGGTCGAATGCGGTCCGCCTTCAGGTTGAACTGGCTGGCAAGCACATACGGTGCATAGGCAACGCCCGGGTGCATCACCGCGAGCAGTTCGTTGGCCGTGGGGACGGGTCTGAAGCGCGCCATGATCAGATCTCCTTGAACGTGATGGGCTCCATATAGACATGGAGTGCCGCTGGTAAAACGCCGTTATCCGCGCCGCGCTGGTGAAGCATCATTGCGAAGTTGGCGACGTCGACCGGATCCCCCTTGCCGACGTGCTCGACGAGGTATCGCGCGAGCGTGCTGATGTCGCAGCTCGCCGGGTCATTCCATCCGGCTCGGCCCTCGCTCCGCTTCTTGGCTAGCTTCCGTTTCATCCGGGCGGCAAAGATATCGACGGCGACATCGTCCGGATGCAGCGACCCGGCGCGTCGGTTCCAGGCGGCCGCCGCAGTGGTGAGATCGTTGAAGGTGAGTGCCATCCGATAGCCGGGACACGCGAGATCGACGCAGCTTCCGCCGAATTTACCCTCGGACACCCGCATCACGGCATCACGGTCGCAAAACGGGCAGGGGATCAGCTGATATTGGTTAGGCGAGTTCATTGGACGGCTCCTGAAAGGACCGCGTCTGCAGCGACGCGCTCGAAATGGAAGACGACCGGTGCACCGGTTTCTCGAACGAGTCCGCTCATGAGCCCTCCTCGTTGCGTGAGCGCAGTGCCTGCTCAATGAGCCGATGGGCGACCGCTTGCAAGGTCTCACCGGTGCGATCACATTCATTGGCAAGCTGATCTGCCACGGCGGGAGCCAGGTGCAGATCAATCCTTGCGCCCCCTGCGCTCGACAGCCGGTCGCGAAAGCGACGAGTGCGTTCGGTGGGAGTCAGTGCCGGCGCCCGTTTCCGAGAACGAGACTCAGGTATGCTTTTCTCGTCGAGAGTCGTCTTATTCATTGGATTTATCTCCTGGAGCCACCGATGAGCAGCCGGTATCTTTGCCAGAATCCGAATTGCAGCCGCCCACTTGATCCGAGCATCAAGAACCCATGCCCAGGCTGCGGACGCGAAGATCCGCTCGGTAACAAAAGACGTGCTGGTCGAAAGAAATTCGTGATGACGTTTATCGTCTTCTTGGCAATGATCTGGTTCATCACGCACGGGGGCATCGCTACCATGGCCGATTTGACTCGCGACATGCTGAGTCAGCCACGCTAGGTCACGTGCGAGCCTTCCGCGCAGATAGAAACGGCTATCGAGCGACAGGTAAATGCACTGGCCCAGTTCCGGATGCGTTTGCCCCCCGACTCGCCAACGGTAAATGAGCCTTTCTCGCGAGTAGGCACAGTCGATGTGTTCTGAAAGGGCAAGCGCAAATGTGGCCGGTCCCTCGAAATACACGTAGGGGTTGCCGTTGTAAGTCAATACACCGGGTCCACGGTGACCGTGACACGACGCAATCGTGCGGACGCCATCGACTTGATTGAGTGCCTGTACCAGCGGCCAGATACCGCGCTCCACAACGTCAAGCGAGAGCGCGCTGGGCGACACGCAGCCGGTCTCGCGGCGCGGTCCCCATGGCCGAAGAAGGCGATCAAAGATATGTCGACTCACGTGACGGCTCCCACTTGAATGGACGGAGTGCCAGTGATCGGATAGCGCCGTTCGGCAGTACGCGCACCGCCCACCGAACATCTGACGGACCTGTTCGCGCTGCGCTTTGGTCAGGCGGCTCATCGACTCGCTCCTGCGCCGCCGGCATCGGCCGCGACGCGCTCGAAGTAGAAGATGATCGGCGCCGGCGTCTCAGTAAGAAGGCCGAATCGACGCGCATGGCGGTAGGTGGGATAGCTGCGATTCAAGACGTCAAGCGTGCGACTCAGCTTTGCGCGCCATGCCTCAAGCGGCATGGCGTGCTTGTCGATGTTGCAGGGCGCGCAGGCCGGCATGAAGTTCTCGAGCACGTCGTGTTCGGGTCGCGTTGGCGGTCCAGACTTGAACCGGTAGGCCCACGCCCCGCCAGATAGACACCAGACGATGTCCTGCCTGAGATACCAGCCGGCGTCCTGCAGCGCGAAGGCGAGGCGCCACGGCTGGCCGACGAGATCCTTCGGCTTCAGCACTTCGACACGGACGTCGGAGCGCGGGACGGGCGCGTCGTCGCGACGGCGTCCAGCTGTGATCCCCCGCAGCTTCGGGCCACCTCCAACGTGCCCGTTGCCGGCGAGCGTGGAGGTCACCGACGGCGCACCACCGCCGCGCGAGCCTGCATAGCTGTCGCCCATGTTCACCCATGCCGTGCCGTCGTCCGCGAGCAGTTGGCGGGCGAGGTCGAACACCTCGACGAGCGTGTCAATGAACTCGCACAATGTCGATTCCCGTCCGATTTGCCCGTCGACACCGTAATCGCGCAGCCCCCAGTAAGGTGGACTCGTCACGATCGTCTGCACCTTCACGCCGTCGGCGATCATGACGCGCATCAGTTCGCGACAGTTGCCGAAATGGCAGTGATCGATCCAGTCTCTCATCGCGTCCCCCGTCAGAAGTTATCGCCGGCCTTCGTGCCGGTCAGCACGAAGATCCGGTTCACGATCTCGGACAGCGACATCGCGCCGAACCCGATCGGCGCGTGATCGCCCGTCTGCTTCGAGCCAATGAAGAGCGCCGGCACCCGCTCGACGCCCCAGGCGGCGGCTTTCGATCGGCCGTCAGCGGGATGTGGAAACTCGTCGATGCCGCGCCCGTCGACAGTGACGCCCAGCACGTCGATGCCGTACTTGTCCGCGAGCATGCGCATCACCGGCGCCATCGCGTGGCAATACGGGCAGTCCGACCGGAAGAAAAAGATCAAGCCATGGTCCTTGGCCAGCGCCCGCAGCTGCGATTCCTCATCGGCGTCGCGCTTCGCGTCGTAGACCTTGATCGCCGAGTTGTTGGCCGGCCGCGTCAGCGTGTAGTCGAGCGCGGGATCCTGCCAAACCACCCGTCGCCAGTTGTCCGCGAACACAGCGCCTTTCTCCTGCGTCATCTGCCAGAGCTGCAGGTAATCGCGGATGTGATCGGGCGTCGGCTCCATCGTCGCGACGTCGAGCCGGCGCGAGAGCTCCTTGCGCATCTGCTCGGCCGTCTTGATGTCGGGGATCTCGATGCGCTCGCTCGGCGCGGGCTGCGGTTCCGACGCAGGCGGCGCCTCGGCCTGCTCGGGCGCCGGCTTCCTGAGGTCGCAATACCAATTGAAGCGCGGAGCGTACGCGTTGTTGTCCGCACCGTCGCCGGCGTCGCACTGCCAGATCGACGGGTAGTCGAGCGGATTGGTTTGCGCCGGCGCCGCCAGCGCGATGAGCGGCGCAACAACAAGCGGCGCGACAGCGGCACGAGGTTGGATGCGCATCGCTCACTCCGAGTCGCCGGGCGGGCTGCCGTCGGCGCAAATGTTCATCTCGGTGGTCAGCACCGCCGTATCCGGCCCGTTCGGCGTGCGCGCCCCCGCCTGAGACCAGACGAGCTTGAGCCGCTTGCACTCGGGATTGCGGAGCGCGCGCACGGTGCTGACATCGACGGTTAGCAATCCAGACGCATTGAACTGGCGCCGGAACTGCTCGGCGATCGGTCCTGCTACGATGCCGTGCGCATGGCCGGTGTGGATCGCATCCGCTATGAGCAGCAGTGGCGTGTCGACGACCTGTCCGTCGACCTGCGCGCGCGTCGGCGCGGCGGCCACGCAAGCAAGCAGGGCAAGCGCGGGGAGCACGTGAGCGGCAGCACAGTGGCGGGGCATGCTCATGCAGGTTCTCCAGCCGCCACCGCTGACGGTTCAGCATCGCACCACGCCGGGTTCAGGCGTGCTGCCTCCCGATCCGTGACCGCCGCAATCGCATCGGCGATATCGGCGGCGCCGAAGTAGTGTGCGGTGACCGCCAGCGACGTGCCGTGCCGGATCACTGCAGCACACGCCTGCGCTGCCGTCGCGTCCCCGGACGCAACGCGAGCGGCCTGCGAGGCAGCAACCCGGTGCACATGCCGGATCAACATCATCAGCGCGAGCTGGGCGTCAGGGTGCGGGGCGAATGAAGCAGAGAAGTGGTTCACGATGAACTCCCGTTATGGAAACGTCCGGCACGGTCGTCAGTGGCGGCCGCGTCGGACACGGATGCCTCGATGCGCCGAGCGGCGTCCAGGCCTCCCGGTTGTCGCGTCGTCGAAGACGAGCTCGTGCCGGGAACGAAATCCAGATGGCTGTCGGGATCAGACTGGTCGAGCCCCCCGGAGGGCACGCGCCCAGTGCGATCACTGGCGTCCCAGGCGCTGGCGCGCTCCGGGCAGGCGCTGCACACGCCAAGACCTGCGCCGCAGTCCACCCGCTCCCAGAAACACGGGCTTTCGTGCGCGTCGTCCCAGCACGCATGGAAATCGTCACAACCGCAGCTGATGCAGACGGCGATGTCGCGTGGGAGGGTGATCCGAGTTTTAGTGGTCATCGCGCACCTCCGTGGCAGGGCCAGGCGTCGCCGAGACCGCCCGTTCCAGGCGGGCCTTGAGGTGGGTCAGCGTGCGCACGACAGGCGCCTTGTCGACGCGTTTGCCCGGCGCGCGCGCCGCGATCAGGTCCAGTTGCAGGTCGATCGTCCGGATCGCGGCCCGCACCGTATCCGGCAGGGTGTCGCGCTCAAGCGGCGACTTGAGCTGTTGCGCCGCCACGCAGCGCGCCTGCTCGGCGGCGCACGCTTCGAGCGCCACCGTCAGCGGATCGAGCGTCGCGCGCGCGACCGCGGCGAGCGCGAATCTCGCGCCGTTGGTCCACGCCTCGATATCCCCGCCGGGGGCCGCGGGGGCGGCCGGCGCGGTGAACTCGTGGAGCTGCTCGAATGCGAACGAATGGGTGCTGTCGTCCATCTTCAGTCTCCGTTTCCGTAGTAGCCGCTCACCTTGCCGTTCACGGTCTTCTGAACGTTTCCGGTGATGGCGCCTTGATCGGGGTTCTTCGGCGCGATGGAAGCAATGAATTCCGAAAAATCGATCGTGGAGAAATCAAGCTGCGAGATCTGGCTCTGGTTGAATCCGCCGCACTGGTCCATCGGCATGCCGAGTTGCGCCCGGCCCTGACGGTTGATCAGCTTGGCGAGGATCGAGTTGAAGCAGCAGTGGTCCTGTTTTCGCTCGAGGCACACGCCGAGCACTTTCTTGCTGCAGTAAGTGGCGACGTGCACGCACAGGTTCTGGCCGCGCTTGAGCGACAGGGTCTGCTCGGCCGTGTCGCAACGCAGCCACATCTGCACGAGCTGGATGGCGATCGACAGCGCAAACGACGAGGGATCGAACCCGACGAACGTGAACCCGGACGAAAACGAGAAACTGAAGGTGAAGCCGTACGCACCGAACGTGGGCGTGAAGCCGCTGCCGGTAAAGATCGACGTGACGCTGTTCGCCGCGCCGACGCCCTTGCTCATCAGCGTGCTATCGACGGTCTGGTAGAGGCCGTCGTACAAATACTTGGAGCCGGTTGCGATCGCCTTGCCGGCGCCGACCGCCAGCATTGCGTAGTTGATGAAGGCCTGGCCGCCGTCATTCGACTGACAGCAGTTCGACAGCGTGGCGCCGCCGACGCCCTTGATGCTGCAGGATTCCTTGTAGCCCTTGAAGATCTCGACCGAGTTCGGGTTGACACCGTAGACGCCGGCTTCGCGGACCGCTTCGAGGTACGCGACGGATTTGCCGAAATCCTTGTCCTGCGGCGAGCTCGTATCGAAGCAGCCCACCCCGTTCTGGCAGAACGTGCCTTTGTCGCAGACCGTCTGGTTGACGACCTGGTCCGGCGACGTCTTGCATAGGAATGTGTTCTCCTGCGTCAGGCACGTCCCATCATCGGCGCGGGCGATGCACTGGGTGCCAATCTGGCCGCAGCCCCGATCCCGCAGCGGCTGGCAGTCGCTTGCGGCGCTAACCGAGCGGCATTGGTACGTCGCGGTGTAGCGCCAGCACGCGCGCGTGACGTCGACGCCCGAGACGTTCTTCGTCGACGGGCCGTCGACGCAAACCTCGCTGAGCTTCTGGCACGACGGATCGGCTATTGCGGCTGGCGTGTGCATGAACAGCCCCAGCACCGCCGCGACGGCCCACGCGGCGCGTGCGACGCCATGTCGGGCGCGGAGAAGGAGAGGGTTCGGTGTGGTCATGACGGGCCTAGTGCGCACGGGACTCGAGATACAGGCACTGGTCATCCCAGTGGTCCGTGATTGACGTGACGCCGATCACGCCAGTCGCGATTCCTTCGTTTGACGACAAAACGTCGTTACGGAACGCGCAGTTGCCATCCGTGTCGCAGTCGTACTGGCGCTCGGCCCATTCCCAGTAGATGTGATACGAGCAGGACGTGGATCCCGGCTGACATCCGAGAGAATCCCTCAGGATGTACACGGGCACGTCACGGATGCGGTACTCCCAGTCTGGGTGCGTCATCACGAGCAGGTAGCCGGTCCGGTTCCCTGCGGTCGTAACCCACTGGTCCGCCGGGATCGTGGCGACGTCCTTCGGGATCTTCACCAAGGCATTTCGGACCTGGCCGCCGCGGATACCGAATGCGTCGGCTGTCATCTCGATATACGATCTGGATTGGGCCGCCATATCGCATTTCGCGAAGATCTTCACGTGGTCCACCGCGTTGCGCGGAAGGTCCAGCGCCTGCATCAGCTCGTTCTGCTGGCAGCTCATCTGGACGTCGACGGACAGCACCTTCGAGCACGACTGGTTGTCGACGGTCATGCTGTCGGTGCACGTCTCGGTGACGGTCTTGCCGGGAATCGTGGTCTGCTCGACGTGGCATTGCTGCGCGGAACTCCCGGCCGCCGCGCCCGGATTCTTGATCAGGTCGCGCGAGCCGGTCATGATCGGGTCCTTGTTCTTGTCGATCTTGAATTTCGTCCGCTCGGTGGGATTGCGCGTCATGAAGTTGACCGCGTCGCAATCCTGCTGATCGAACGCTGAGCCGGCGCGATACCCCTGACAGTTGATCTGCTTTTGCGATCCGGCGGCGCCGACCGCACCCCGACCGTTTCCGAACTGGCTGGATTCGGGCGCGTTGGTGTTGTAGTACGGCAGGTTCTGCTGACCGGTCGTCGTGCTCACGGCGCCGGCGGCGGCGTCCTTGCCCCCACGGGCGAAGTCCTTGCCGGCCTGGAACGCCGCGTCCGGCGTCGACTGCGCGAACGCCGCCGACACCGCGAGACCCACGAGGAAAGCTGCAGCGCGCGACAACCGTGTTCGATATCCGACGAATGGCGAGCGGCGCATGATCAGTGCTCCCCCAGGCTCACGAGCATCCGGGTCGCGAGCGATTGATAGGCCGGCGATCGCCGGGCAATCTCGCGAAGGGAGTACGGCAACGTCACATCCCCCGAGATGCCGGCAAAGTTCTCCGGCAGCGCACAACCTTCGGCGTCGAGATCGAGCACGTGGTCGGCCTTGACGAGCACGACCGTCGGCACCGTACTGACGCGGTACTGCTTGAAGGCGTTCGGATTGATCTGCACGGCCGACGTGTCGACGCCCAACGCCTGAATGGCGGCGGCCGTCGCCTTGAACGAGCGATCCTTGAACCCGCGCAGCACCACGACCCCGCCGACGCGTGCCGTGTCGCGGATCAACCGCTTGAGCGACTCGGCCGGCATCGACAGACTGGCGAACGCGAGCAGCTCCTCCTGCTTGCGTTGCCCGGCGCGCGCCTCGTAACGCCGTGCAATGGTCAATGGATCGACGTGCGAAGGCGCCGGGGTCGCGATATTCGGGAATGCGTTCGGCGCCGGTTGCACGTCGCCGAACATCTGCTTGCGTTCGCGCTCGATGCGCGCTTGCTCGGCGCGGATACGCTCGTCCGCCGGCATCCGATCTTTCGCGCTCACGGTCGGGAACGGTGAATCGGCGATGATGCCGCGCTGCGTCCCGGTTTGCGCCAGCGCGGACGACGACATCGCCGCCAATACCGCCCACACTGCGATCGAATTCCTGATCATGGGAGCACCCCCAGGCAGCAGTTCTTCTTGCGGAAGACCATGTACGAGAAGTCCTCGCCCTTGTACGGGTAGCTTTTGCCGGCGCCCCAGATCGCCGTGGTGCGGCCGTAGGGCTGGCAGCAGCGGCCGTTGATCTTGGTCGTCTCCGGGATCGGATAGAGCATCTGGTACTTGTATTGGGACTTGTCCATGACCGGCTGGATCGTCGGCCCGCACAACGCGTCGCCGCCGCTGGTGCCCCACATCAGCCCTTCGCGATGCAACTTGGCGGTCATGCGCTGAACCAGCAGCGAGCTCGCCTGAACGTGAGAGATGTGGGCCTGCACGTGGCCGTTGAACGGGTAGATGGACCCATTGCAGCCGGCGCACCAGAACAGCGCGTTGCTGCCGAACCCGGCGCTCGAGAGCACGCAGTCGCCCGCGCATGCGGCCTGCGCGATCGGGTTGCCGAACAGGAAGGTCTCCGGGTTCAGCAGCATCGTGAGCTCGTCGTCGTTCCAGGTCGGATCGATCTCGGTGAGATAGGCGACGTCGAAGCTGCCGGTTTCGAGGCACGAGAAATCGAGCAGCACCTCGAGCCAGAAGAGGATCGGGTCGAGATACCAGTGGACCTGGTAGCGGGATTGCTTCGTCAGATCCTGCTGCTGGCGGATCTCGCCCTCGGGTGCGCGAATGCCGGGGTCGATCTTCACGCCACCGAGCGACACGAAGCAGTACGGCACGCGCGTGACGTCGACGCGCCGCACCGGCTCCCAGAAACCGATCTTCAGGCCAACCACCGGGCCGCAGGTGCACAGCAATCCGCTCGGGTTCGACGTGTCCTCCTGGCCCGCCGTGATGATCGGCGTGCCGCCGAGCGAGATCGGGAACACGCAGCTCCAGCAGATGTCGGTGATCGGGTTCGCAAACTTGCCGTTGCAGTTCAGGCTCTGCGCGTGCGTGGCGAGCGAGCAAGACCCGAGCATCAGCAACAGCGCGACGCGGCGCAGCACGGCGAGCAGGGTGGTGCACGATGGCGTGGCGTGTCGCATCAGTTCAGCTCCCGTGCCGGCACAACGGAAAGCGACAGCGCCTTGCCTTGCTGCCGGACGAGCGCCGGCACCTCGGAGATACCGAAGCGGTGCGACAGCGTGCCGTTCTGATCGAAGTAGACCTGTGTCTTGAATTGCTTGGTCAGGTCGAGCCAGGACCCCGCAATCAGCACCGGTTTGACCCGCGCGTTCGAGCGCGCGAGCAGCCGGACCACCGCCGCCGCTTGCTCCGGATCGCGACCGTCGAAGAACACGAGCGTCTCGGTGAAGGGAATGATGTCAAGCGGATTCACGCTGGTCCCCGCCGGAATCACGATGCGGCCGTCGTCCGTGCGTACCGGTTCGGCATACGTGACGCTGGGATCGATCAGTTGCTCGCTGCGAGCGGTCGCCGTTCGGATGCCATCGACGGGCGCGGGATTGCGCACGCTGTTCAGTGATCGGCGCACGGCTTCCTGTTGGAGCCGGGCGAACTCGCCCGTCTGGGCCTTCTTGCGCAGCTGCGCAAGGATCTGATCGACCGCGCTCGGCTCAGCGATCGGGTAGGTCGGACCGACCGTCCCGAGCATGCCGGCGCATGCGCTGTCGGCCGTAGCGGCGGCCAGCACGAGCGCGAGCGCACATTGCAAGGCAGTGAGCCGTTCAGAAGATTTCATAGGCCCTCCCCTGAATGGCCGAGCGCGGGACATTACCGGTCAGCGCGTAGCGGGAATCGAGGCTGTCCGGGTGCGGGGTTGAGACGAAGTACGAATCAGGCTGGATCACGCCGGGCCGAGCGGGCGCGAGCGGGACGCCCGCGCGAGTGCGCGGCTTGGCGACGCCGATCCGGGTGTCGTTCACGTAATAGACGCCGTTATGCACGGTCACGACGTCGCCGGCGACGCCCATCACGCGCTTGATGAACACGACGCCCTGCGGGTAGGTCGCGCCCCCATGCCAATAGAACGCCACCAGGTCGCCGCGATTGACCGGTGCGCCGATGTGCGTCACGTAGAGCGTGCCCGGCAAGCTCTGCGTGAGGTTGATCGAGAAATCGAACCACGGCGTCAGCGCCCAGCAGACGAATGCACCGAGCGCGAGCCATTGGCACGAACCGATGATCACGAAGCGCACGATCCGGTATCGCAGCGTCCGGCGTGCGATGCGTGCGTCGAGAGAGGGGGCAGATAGCGACATGATCACTCCCAGAGCCGGGATCTGTGACCGGCCCAGATAGCGCCCGCACCGAAGACCAGGCACCCGAGCGCGCCGGTCAGCCCGATCTTCACGAGCGCGCACGCCGCGATGCCGATGGCGAGCACGCCGACGATCGTCCAGCCGATCGACAGGAGATTTCGTCCGCGGACCGGCGGTGCCTTTGGGGTATCGAGTCCGTCAGGCATGCCGATTCGCTCCGTTGCAATAGTCGACGGCCACCAGCTCGCGCATGGCGTCGTGCGCGGCCGACGCGTCGCGATCGCGCCACGCGGCTTCCAGAACGGCCAGGCGCGTCAGTTCGATGGTGGACACATCGAACGCCAGATCCGGGTCAGTTCCGCCGTGCGCCCACCATTCGACCGCGAGGGCGCCCAACTGACAGAACAGGGAGTTTTTGCAGGCCGAGAAGACCGCGAGGTACAGGTTCGAGCACGCCGCGCGAAACGTCCGGCCGTCGCGCGCGGCGCACCGGGTGGCGCACGTGGCGAGGATGCGCTCCATCGCGGCATCGTCCGCGTGGACCGCGACGTCGGCCGCGGCCGACGGGCCGATCAGGGTGGCGATCGCCGCGAGTTCGTCGAGGAGCGCGGCGCGATCCGGCTTCGATTGGGCGCGCCAGTGCAGAACGTTCGGGTTCACGACGCGCCATTTGCGACGTTCGGTGATGTACGTGCCGCGCCGCGGCGAGGCGGTGAGCATGCCATGGGCGATCAGCTGTACGACCGCCTCGCGGACCACGACCCGGCTGACGTCGAGGCGCTGCGCCAACACATCCTGGGGCGGCAGCGGCGCGGCATGTTCTCCGGACGTGATGATGAAGTCGAGCAGCTGATTCAAGGCCGCCTCGGACGGTGTGACCGCACCCGCACCTGCCGGATGCAATCCGTCCGCATGACGATCGTTGTGCATTGGCAAAGCGTCGATGGCCGTTTCCATGGATGGACCTCAATAGGGGAGGACGTAGTCGCTACCCTGCGACCAGCGCGATTGCCAGTGCTGGAGGTAGCTGCGCGCGACGGCGGGGCACTGCGAGATCAGGACCGCGTTCTCGCTATTGCGCCGCGCCGCGCTGCTGTAGTTGAATGAGCCGGTCTCGATCTGCGCACCGTCGATCACGATGTATTTGTCGTGGTGGATGGGGTAGATAGAAACCGTGCGCGATGGAATGCCCGCCTGCGTCAGGAGATTCAACGCAGCGACGCTCGCTTTGCCCCGGTTCGCTTTCTCGTCGACGACGACCGCGACATTGACGCCGCGCTGTTTCGCGGCCATCAACGCACGAACGACCGACGGTGACGTGAACGAATACGCGGCAAGGCGAATCGACTGGCGTGCTCCGCTGATTGCGGAAACGACCAGTTCCTCCGCGGATCCGTCCGGCGAGTACGCGACCTGGACCGGGCAGGTTTCTGCTGCCTTGACGGGGTGTGCGAGCAGCGCGGCGCTCGACAACACAGCGCAGGCGAACAGGCGGGCGGGCGAGCCCACTGTTGCGCGCATTGCGCGAGCTCGAGCGAACATCAGTCGGAGCGCAAGTCTCATCATTGCGGGTCCTTTTTCGGTTCTTGGTGTTCGTCGCGACCGGCATCGACAGGCGACTCGTTCCGGCTGGCTGCGGCCGGCGCAGCGACGACCGGCGTGACCGTGAGGTCGATCGTGTACATCCCGTCATCGGTCGGCATGAGCGCACGCAACGCCCCGAGATCTCGCTTCGGTCGACTCGACTCGAACGTGAATTTGAGCATCGGGATATCACCGACCGATTCGTCGCTGGTCGAATCGATCAAGGGCTGCGCGATCGGGTTGGCATGCGCAGCGCTCTCCGGTGCGACCGCGCTACGTGTTCCGGCATTGAGTGGGGGATGGGTTGGTGTGAGCGCGGCCGCAAAGCCAAAGCCGACCGCGAACATGACGATTCCGACGGCAATCGACAGGGTCCACGCGTGTGTCGGTTCGCCGCGCTCAGCGAGCTCAGCGTGATCCGCTGTTTCCTGCGTGTAATCGGCGCGGCGAATCCGGACATTCAGGTAGCTCCCCAGGCGCTCGAGCAGCGTGTCGCGCACTTCGTCAGATACGTTCTCGTGAACCATCGAGAGCAACGTGGCGAGCTCCTCGCGCTGATAGCTGTGAAACGCTGCTTCCAATCCGACGCGCGCTCGCATCGCGTCCAGGTCGTGCATGTACGCCTTATCGCGCGTCAGCAGGTTCCGGATCTGCCGGGAAAACACCTGGCGCTCGACCGGCCGAAGCAGGCAATCCTCGGGATACTCGACAATGACGTTCATCGCGGGGCTCCTGATGTCGCCGCCGGAAGCTTGAGCTTGTCCCGCAGCTGGTCGGTGTAATCGGTGATTGCGTCGCTGTTGAGCACCGCGGCCTTGTTGACCAGGATGCACTTGCACGTCGCGCCGAGCTCGATGACTGCCGCCGACAGGTCGCGCGCGAACTGGGCCGACGCAGCGGTGGCGGTCGACACGTCGGGGACGGAGGCTGCTGCCTGCACGCTGCGGCGGTCGAGGTAGCGCTGTTGCCCGAGCACGACGAGTTGCTGCAGATCCACGGTTGCGACGGGCTTGGGCAGATGGGCGAGGCGCACGTAAAGCACCGGCGCGAGCGCGAGCAGCGTCACGATCGACGAGATGAGAAGGGGGGCGACGTAGCCGGCGATGTCGCTCTTGGCTCGCCCAGCGGCCTCGGCATCGGGACGGCTGGTGCCGGTGTCGCCAAGCGCCGGCGCGGCGACGGCTGCGGGCTCGTCGCTCGGCTGCTCGACCTTCGTCGCGAGGGTCGGTTCTTCTTTCATGCCCGACCTCCGCGGCGTTCCAGCATGATCGCAAGCGCCTGAGCGTGCGTATGACCGTGCTCGAGCAGACGGTCACGCTCCTCGACATCCTCGCCGGTGGACGACGCCATCATCAACGCGAGCGGATCGGGGGCGTGCCGCAGCAGTTGTTCCCCCTCCGGGGAAATCAACACCATCTCCGAGAAGTGACCGTCGATCTTGGTCAGCGAGCGGATCATCTGTTCAACGGCCGGTGAGAACGAGATGGTCCCCTCTGCCTTCATCTTGTTGAACGACTGCAAGTCCTGACGCAGCACGATCTTCCAATCGGAGTTGGTCCACGCTGCCTTGGACGCGTCGTTCTTGAACGCGTCGTAGATCGACTGTGTGCCGAGGCCGAATATTCCCTTGTACTTCCGAGCCCGGCGATATCCTTCCTCGATGAAAATCGCGGTCTCCGGATCACTGCCGAGCAGCTGCCAGGCCTCGTCCACCAGGGCGAGTTTGGGGAGGTTGCGAGGCGACATGTACATGTCGTACGTGATGCGGTTCGTCGCAGCGAACAAGACGACGCGGCGCAGCTCGGGCGCGTCCTTCAGCTCCTCGAGTTCGAGCGCGGTGAGGTCGTTGTCGAAGTTGATGTTGGCCTTGCCGTTAAAGAACCGCCCGAACGCACCGCCTTTGCAGAAGGGCCGCAGTTGATGCGACAGCTCGAACGCGATCCGCTCGACTTCGCCCTTCTCGTTCTTGATCTTGTCCTTCAGGTATTCGGCGATCCGCGTCGGATTCGATTCGGGACCGTAGTCGGCCCAGACCGCGGTGATCGCGTCTTCAATGAACGAATACTGGAGCGGCGACAACGAACTGTCGGGCGACGCCATGCGTCCGATCATCGGCTTGAGCAGGCGCAGCTCCTGTTCAAACGTGTTCTCGCTGTCTGCCGCCACCCACGTGAATGGATTGATGCAGATGTCCGAGTTCAGCTTGAATTCGATGAAGGAGCCGCCCATCAGCGCAACAGCGTTCTCGTAGCCGCGACCGACATCGATAATCGAGCAGCGCGCGCCGAGGCTGCGGTAGGCGTTGACCACCTCCACCAGGAACGCCGTCTTCCCGGCACCCGAGACGCCTGTGGCGAACAGGTTGTAGTTGCCCTGCTTGTTGGCGTAGAAATCAATTGGCGTGATGGTGCCGCGGCGGCCATACAGCAAGAGGACCGGTCGCCCGAGACCGCTCCACTCTGCGAGGACCGGTGCCATGTCGATGGCGTTCACGGTCGTTTTCGTCGACATCAAGCGGTTGCGCTTCAAATCCCGGTACGCGCCCTTGGTGAGCGTCATCGGCAAGCTCGCGTAGAACGCGCCGAGATGGAGCATGCGCAACGGGGTAATCCGAAACCGCACCTTGTCCCAGATGTTGATGGCCATCTGACTGGCCCGGTTGATGCGCTCCTTCGGAGCGAACAGCAACAGCGTGTGATAGATCTCGCACAGTTGGCCACCCGCAGCGATCTGGTGCTGCACCATCCGCCAGTCGCGATTTTGCGTGGCCAGATTGACCTGGAACTTGGCCATCTTCGATTCAGCATTCTGCTGGGCGCGCGCGGCCTTCAGCTGTACCCGGTTGTCGGTGGCGATCCGCTCGAGCGTCTGGACGCCACCGCAAATCAGGAACGGACACGGATACTGGAGCTCCGGATCGGTGAACGATCCGATGATGTTGCTCATCTCCCAGAGACGCTTTTCCGCCGGGTAGCGCTGGATGCCAAAGGCGCGGACCGCGACGCGCGTGTCACGCTCGACGTCGTCGGCCGGCGGAACACCGAAGACGATCTCCGTGGTCCGCACGCGCGCGCGATGCCCGACGGCCGTGATCTGTTCCTTGATCGGCCGTGTCGGGTCATAGCGCAGATCCGGAAGGGGGGCGTCGTTGAACAGATATTCCGGGTTGAAGATCGGGAACAGGAAGGCGATCAGGGCATCGGCGTCCATGCTTCTCGCCGGCAGATTGCCGGTGCGCAGGGAGGACAGCAGCGTGGCCTGCAGGTCGTGCATCTGCTCGACGAGGATGGGATCGTCGTGCGTGCCGGATCGGGTGACGGACAGCACCAGGCGGAAGCGCCGAACCGCGAACGGCATGTCATCGAAAAGCGACTCGCCCATACGACTGCGGATGAACTGGGTGCGTTGCTTGGCAAGATCGAGAAAGAGGGGGTCGACCTTGCCGGCTTCGACTGCCTCGAACCGCAAATCCTCGTAGCGATCGAGTACGTCGTCGACGCGCGAGCTCCCGAACAAGCACCACTGCACGCCGGTTCCCGAGGGAATCGGCGTGAAGAGGGTGCTCAGCCGACTGACCATTTCGTCGTCGGCGCCGGTTTGGGGAACGACATCGAGGACGAACGCGACCGAGTTGTCGTTGTAGAAGAGCCCGGTCGTGTCGTCGTACTGGTCGTACTTCAGGATCTCGTGGAAGCCGCTCGCATCATCCTGCTGCGGCACGTTCAGCGTTTCGTCGATCGGATCGTGCTCTGGGGTCTCACCGAGCACGGACTGCCGCACCACGTCGCGGACCCTGGTCCTTGCCAGCTTGAGCCAGTCACCGGTGTCGGGCATCTTCATGGCGGGCTTCCCGTTATTGCGGCGAGCGAATGCCGGTCGCGAGGTTTTTCAGGAGATCGCCGGACATCGGCGCTTGCCTTACCGCCTGCTGGGCCGAGTCCATCGCATCGCGAGCCGATTTGAGAAGCTCGCCCTGTGCGGCCTGGACGGCACCGCCGGACCCGAGGGCGGCTGCTGCCGACGGCGGCTCGACCTTCGGCGAAGCGCTCGCGTCCGCCGCAACGGTGCCGCCGACCGTCGGCCGATACAGGTCGCGGATGCGCCGCTGGTTGTGTTCGACGAGCCAGCGACCGGTATCGGTGGTGAGGTAGATGTAGCTCTGGTCGTGGAGATCGCCGTCGGCGTCCTCCCACGGCGCGATCCACGCGCGAACGACATGCGGCGCGCTGCGGATCGGCGAGCCGCTGAAAAGCGGCCGAGCGAGCACCGCGCCCTGGGCCGGCGTCTTCGATGTCGGCGCACTGGCAGCGGCCAACTGGCTCGTGCGCGTGCCGCGGACGTTTCCAGCCTGCAGGTTCGCGAGCGAGCCCGTCATCGAATCGCAGACCACGCCATCCGGCGCCTTACAGGCGAACTTGCTTTCCGCGTCGAGGCCGGAGAAGCTGCACGCGGAGACGACCGCGACGATTGCCGAGACCATCAGGAACGAGCGGGCAATCATTGCGCCACTCCCTGCGCCGGCGCACTGGTCGCTGCGCTATCCTGATCGCCTGCGCTGGGCACGCGTTGTCCGGCATTCAACCAGGCCTCGAGCTGCGTCGCGGAGACCGCCCCCGGCAGCATCCGGCCATCTTCGGCAATCAGCGTCGGCGTACCCGTGACGCCGAGCCGTGAACCGAGAACCAGGTTGTCATTGATCGGGTGATGGCACGCCACCAGGGGCGGCAGCCGATTGCTCGTCATCCAGTCTCGCCATGCCATCGCGGGATCGGTCGCGCACTGGATGCGGATGGACTTGTTCGTCGCACCGGGGTGGATCGACTCGAGCGGGTAGAGAAATGTGTAGATGGTCACGTTGTCGACGCGCTGGAGTTCCTTCTCGATAGCACGGCAATACGGGCAATCGGGATCGGAAAAGATCGCGACGACACGCTTGCCGTTGCCGTGCACGGTCTTGATTGCGTGATCGAGAAACTGCGCCGGAAAACGGGTCTTGTAGCCCTGGGCCTGCGTCTGTTCGGTCAAATCGACCTGGTTCTGCATGTCGAAGAGATGGCCGAACAGAAAATACTGGCCGCTCGCGTCGGTGTACGCGATGTTCTGCCCCATCGTCACCTCGTAGAGCCCCGCGACCGGCGCCGGCTTGACGTCCCGGAACGGTGTGTTGGGATAGAGCGAGGCGAGGTGGGCCGCGACGGACTGGCTGTCGGCGGCGGTCGCCGCAAGCGTCGACGCGGCGAGGACGCCCACGGTCACGGCAGCAATCGCGCGTTTCAGGCGGATACGATTAGTCATCAGAGAATCTCCGGGAGCGATCGCCACTGCGACGGCTGCTGTCGCGTCGATCGAAGAGGGCGGCGGTGGAGGCGTCGACGAACGTGCCTTGCGTGATCGAGACTTCGATCGTGCGCGTCGCGTCGGTTTCGATCACCGGGTACAACTTGTCGGCTGCCTTGAGGTAGTACTGGGCGAGCATCTGACCGGCGGAACCGACGCCACCGCCGATCGCGGCGCGCCCGACCTGGCCGCTGTCGACGGTCTGCGAGATGCCGCCACCGCCGATCGAGGTGACCGTGGCCGATTGCTGGAACGCCTGGCCGATGCCGCCGAGGGTTCCCGAGAGGATTGCATTGGCGAGCAGTTGCCCCTGCTTCGTCACGAGCCTGCCGCGCACGCCTTCCTTGCCGTCCTCGCCGATCAGCTTGCCCTTGATGGGGATCTCGATGGACTTGCCCTCCAGAATGCAGGACAGCGTTTGCGTGCGCCCCATCATGCGCTCCGACGACAGGTCCCCCCAGGTGGCGGCGACCACGCGGCAATCGCGCAGATCAAGGCGCTTGCGGTTCGGGAGGTTGGCGGCCTCGAGGGCGTGCAGGTCCACCGACAGGGGATCGCTCTGCGCCTGGCCGCCGGTCGGCGCGTCGACGCCATTGAGCATGCCGACGCGGAAGAACGACCCGGCCGGCAGGATATTGACGAGGCCTTGCCCGCTGCTCGAGGTGGCAGAGCTATTTCCCTTCGTGGTGGCGTAGCGGCGCGCCTTCGGGTCGGTCGGAAAGCCGATGACTTCCTGTTTTCCGCCGCTGGAGCCTGCGGAACTCGAGCTGTCGGCGCCCGAGCCGGATCCGTCATCGGCGAACGAGATGATTTCGAGCTGACGTGGCGCTGCGTCACTACCGTCGATGCGCTGCGCGAGCGTGCCGCCGGGAGGCGCCAGGACTTGCTTTCCGCCCAAACCGCGCGGGGTGACCGGCAATGGCTTGTTCAGCGTCGTGGCTGCAGTCGCGCTCGACGCCGGCGTCGCTGCAGTCGCCGCCGCGCTGGATGCCGCGGCCGCAAGGGATGCCGCCACAGCGGCAGATGCCTGCTGGGCAGCGGCGGCGGACGCCATCTTGTCGATCGCCGCCTGTTGCTCTTCAAGACGGGCCTGCTGCCGTTGAACACGTTGCTCCAGATCGGCCATCGTGGAGGCCGACTTCGCACGCCACGCGTCGCGATCGTCGATCGTTCCAGGCTGCTGTATTGCCTGCGTGATCGGCTTGAGTTTCGGCGGAGGCGCGGTGTCGTCGGTCAACATCAGGCCGACGCCCGTGATCGCGACGATGACGACGATCGCGCCGATCAAAACCAGGCGCTGCCGGCGCTTGGTTTGATCGTTCGACGCGACGACCGGCTTGGTATCACTCATGATCGGTGCGCCCCCTCACGACATAGACGGCCGTCGAGTCGCCGGGCGCCAGCGTTTGCTGATCGACCACGATCGCGAGCACGCCTTTGCGATACAGCTCCTGCTCGGCAATCACCATGTCGCCGGTGGACACGTTGGTCAGCCGGTATTGCTCGCCGACCAGGTCGTCCTCGGTATAGCGCAGCTCGAGCGTCAGCTGCGCCTCCTGCCAGAGCGGCACCATCTGGTTGACGGGCGTCACGGCCGCGCTCGATTGCGCGTCCTGGTCATCGTGCGCCGCGACCATCTCCTCGAGCAGGCTCTTGATGGCGGACTGATACGACGACGTCCGCGTCGAGATCGCTTGAGTGCGGCGGACCTCGCCACCACCGGGCACGGGCACGACAATGTTGGCGCTCGGCATGCGCCGCGGCTGCAGCAGCAACTGGTAGGTGTCGTTGTGGTCGTCGACCACGAAGAGCGACTCGGTGCCCTGCGCGGCGTCCGGGTCGGCGAACGTGAAATAGAGCACACCGTTGGCCAGATCCTTGACGTACGTGAGCGCGCCTTTCTGCTTCGGGATGATCTGCGTGATCTTTCGGCCGTCGATGGCGAGCCGGTTCTGCTCGGTCGCCGAGACGTTGTATTCCGACAGGGCGGCGCCCGTTCCCGCAAAAGTATTACTGGCTGCGGCCAGCAGCAGCGCGAGTGCTGTCCAGCACTTCCTCGGCTTTGCGAACATAGGTCCGTCCTGAAAAGGAGATGGGAAGCTCAACGACATAGGTGTGAGGCAGCGTCGAGACGGGCTGATCCCCGATGTAGGTCTTGAGGGTACCCTTCCAGATGACGCGCTTGGCCTCCACGAAGATCTGTTGCGATTGCGGTGACCAGATCGTCGTGATCTTTTCGCGTTTGATGCGGATCGCCGCCGCATCAAGCTGCGTCTTGAAAACCGGGTACTGATCGGGCTCTACCAGCTTGAGGAGGATGCTGTTGTTGTAGTCGACGGTCTCCGGCGTCGACGTCAATATGAGGCTGAGCACGTAGCCCGACATGTCGCTCAAATAGTCCTGATCGGCCTGGCCCGCGCCGATCTGGTAAGGGCGTTTGACTTCAGGCGGTACGATCCGAGTGGTGTCGTGAAGCACCGTCCAGCCGACCAGCAACGCCAGCAGGACATTGGCGATCGCCTGCCCCGAGATGATCTTTCGGTGGAACCGGATCGTGTCGGTCAGCTTGTCGCGTTCGTTCTTGGCGATGTCTGGACGCATGGCTCAGCCCTTGAATTCGCGAAGATGGGTCGGTGGCAGGTCGGATGGCGTCGGCATGCCAGCGATCCACGCGATCAGGTGCGCGGCGATGCCGGGATGAAGGTCCGATTTGAAGAAGTGGGAATACGCCCACGCGAGGCCGATACCAAGGAGGAAGCCGACGATCGGATAGCCGGTGCCGAGACCCGACATGATCCCGAACATGGCGATGCATGCGACGTCCCAGTCCCAGAACAACAGCTTGGGTGGGTCGTCGAGGGACAGGGGCACGGCGTGGGACAGATCGTCGGCTGACATGGGCCCTCCCTTAGATGGTTGCCGTGAAGCTGGAGTTGATGATCCCGACGATGATGCCGACCAGCATGCCGAGGGCAACGCCGCCGAGAATCCACTGGTAATCCTTGCGGACCGCGGCGACGAGCATGCCGATCGCGACGCAAATGAGGGCAGACACCTTGCCGAGGTTGCCCTTCACCCAGCCCTCGAACTTGGTGGACGCATCCTGGAACTCGGTACCGTCGGCCGCGATGGTGTGCGAGATGAAAGACAACAGGCCGATCAACAGGCAGACGAGCAACAACGCCTTGGCCCATTGCCGCAGCTGTTCGAAGCGTTCATCCTCGAGCGTGGCTGCGCTGGCCGTGGGGGAATGGTTCAACGTCGACATAGGATTTCCTCAATGAAGGTGACGTCACGGGGTGGAACGAGCAGCCGGCGTACACGTCACCACGGGCTTGCGGTGAGGTGTCTGCCGGTGTCGGCGCACGCGCTTCGCGGGGGAGCGGGCACGCGCGGGCGACTCGGTATCGGCCGGGAGGGGCGTCGAGACAGAACGTGGTGCGACAGAGACGGCGAGATGCTTGAGCGTCCGTTGCGGGCATTCCGGTCCGTCACACAAGACAAAGTCACCGTCAGGTCGCATGCCAAATTGCGCGACGTCCGACAGTCGAGCGACTGGGTTGGATGACGCAAGCGCCTGGGCATGCGCGGCGCCGATGACGAGCGATAGCGCAATGACGACCAGCCGGATCATTTCTGTTGCTCCCTGGCCGCATCATGCTGATAGGCGGCGTAATAGCGCTGCACGCTTCTCACGTATCGCAGTTGCGCGGCTACGTTGCTGGAGGCCGGACCAGTGTTGTAGCAGCCGACTGCCTTCCACGTCGGGCCGAACTGTTTGATGCAATTCGCGAGCACCCAGGCGCCAACCTTCTCGCTTGTGCAGGCGTCGAGTAGGTCTTCTCTCCGAATCCCGGCGCGCGTGAGGGTTGGCAGATGGACCGTATTGATCTGCATGACGCCGATTGCACGGTTTCCGTCGGGCAGGACCGGGCCTTTGGCGCCGCTCCAGCCGCGGGATTCGTGCCAGCCGATCGCCTTCAGCAGGATCGGGTCGACGTTGTACAAAGCGGCCGCCTCATTCCAACAGGCCGCATGCCCGATTGATGCATGTCCGAACACCAATAATATTAGTAGTACGAACCTACCAATCGGACGTGAGCTGATATTCATGCGTATCATCGGGTCAGTTGGTGTTAGTACAAGCGCCGGTCAACGGCGACTTGCATGGAATAAAAAGCGCTGCGCACACATCCTGTAATGGACATGTCCGCAGCAAAGCCACCAGCCTCGAGTGAGGGCCGACAAAGGAAAATGCTGGTGGTGAGAGAGGAAAGAAAAGAGAAAAGCGGCCCTCGACGGAATCATGGTTGCCGAGGGCCGAAAGCCCGTCTGGTCTATCCGAGGCACGCGGCTAGATGTAAACGCGTGACCAGACGGGACTCCGGGGGAGTTCGTGACGTGTTGTACGATGAGCCAAACCGTGGGGGGGCGATGTTCGACGCAAGACAACCGAGATACGGCACACAGCGTCGATCGAAGGCGCGACCTTGAGAGGCCTCGCCAGGAGATTTCCCCGAGTATGTTGCGCGCGAAGCAAATGGCAACAATCGACAAGATAAATAGCGAAAATCCAGCGGTCGACGCCACTGGGAATCGCAAATATGGTCGTATAATAGGACCAGCCACGGGCACTCTCGCTCAGAACTGTACCTTGGTTAGGTCGTATCGGATGTTGGCGCATCCGGTACGGCCGCTTCTACCGCTCGCGGCAATCGACAGCGTTGGCGCGCTCCCGATGCAGCTTAATTAACTACCTTCTTACGTCACCGCCCTTTTTGTCCCACTCGAGCTCAAATGCGGTGAGCTTGAGGTCGTTGCGTTCGAGGTAGCTGACCATACGATCAAGACTCGCCCACGCTCGTGGGTGATCTCGAGTCGTGAAAAGCGTGTGCAGCCCGTCTTTCCACGTAAGCTCAACCACGAGGATGTAGCCCTCAAGAGCTCTCTCGACACGAGCGTTCTTGATCGCCCCGGCCCGGGCGTACTCTCGAAACTCGGACTCCGTAATTCGACTCAAATTCATCTCCAAGATCGACAAGCCTGTCATCTTAGAGGGATACATATCGCTACGGCGATCTTTATCTAAATTAGTGTCGAATTTTCGCTTCCGGGTTGTCACATTGTCATATATTGAAGTTTCAAAATATAGTATTTTGCTACAGCGGTCTCGTCAACTTGTTTTTCATACTGAACCGTCCCGGGCCTGGGTTCGCAAGGTCATGGGTCCTGGAACTACTCCTTCAGCTTCGCCCAGACCTTGCTACGCAACGCTAAGGCCGCCGGCGAACAAGGTTTGTAGGGGCGCAACCGCCCCCTTAGCGATGCCGGGGTAACGATGGCCGGGTTCGAAAGGATGTCCGGATCCATAAACTGCTCAGCGCCCGAGATCTCGTTGTCGTACTTCTGTGCATTCGAGACGACCGCGATATTTTCCGGCTTCATCATCCAGTTCACGAATGTGTATGCCGCGTCAACGTTCTTCGCCTTGGCCGGGATCAGCAAGCTATCCATAAATAGGCGGACACCCTCCTTCGGGTATGAGAATCGGACGGATGGGAGCATCTTTTGCGCTCGAACCGTCGCACCATTCCAATTCTGCTGAACAACGACTTGCCGAGAAGCAATTCGATCAATTGTCCCGTCGTTGCTGTACACCTTCACGTAAGGCTTCTGTTTGAGCAACACGTCGAGCACACGCTTCGCATCCGCGGGCTTCTCCGTACATTCATCCTGACCAAGATACCAACTGGCCGCCATGTAGAGCTCCTCCTGAACATCGAGATCGGCAATCTGCCCGCGAAGCTTCTCGCTCGGTTCGAAAAAGGACCGCCATGTATCTGGAAGAGTGCCACCGGCTACGCGGGCACTGTCATATGAGACCCCAGTCAGCACGATGGTGTACGGCATCGCGTAATCCCGGTTCGGATCGAATGGTGGATGCAGATACTCTGGCTTGATATTCGACGAGTTCGGCAGCCGGGTCTTGTCGAGCTTCAGGAGCAGTCCTCCCTTTGCCAGGATTGGCACGTAATAGTCGCCGGCGACGACCACATCGTAGTTTCCGGCCCCCGCCTGCAGCTTGGTGAGCAACGTCGCGTCGCTGTCGTACGTATCCAGCGTGGCTTTGATTCCCGTTTCCTTCTGGAACTTCGCCAGGAGAGACGTCGGAAAGTAGTCCGGCCAGTTTGCGAAATGCACTTCCGCGGCCTGGCCGTGTAGCGCGATCGAGCATGCGGCGGCGAGCAACAGCTTTTTCATCCAAGATTCCCTGAAAGTTGAACCGCGGTCGCGGTCGGAAGCGCGGCGGGCAGTACAGCGTCCCTGTCGCGTGACCGACCTCTTTTGTTGACGAATGCACTGAGAACCACAAGTACGACGGACGTTACAATCACGATAGTGGATATCGCACTGACCTTCGGCGTCAGCCCGACTTTCAATGCGCCGTAGATGTATGTCGGCAGCGTGATGAGGCCGGCGCCGCCCAGAAAATACGACGTAACAAAATCATCGAGCGATGTCACAAAACTCAGAATTGCGCCGGTCAGCACACCTGGCCAGATCAGTGGCAACGTGACACTCCAGAAAGTTCTCCATGGTGTTGCCGATAGGGTTGCGGCCGCGTCGAGCAGATCGCGATCGATTTTCATCACCGCCGCGCGAATCGGAATGTACGCGACGGGAAGGCAGAAAACGACGTGCGAAAAAACCAGCGTGGCAAAGTCTAGTTCGATCATCATTCCGGAAAAAGCCAACAGGGTCGCCACGGCGAGCACGATTTCCGGCACTACGAGCGGCAACTTCATTGCCTCCTCAAAGACTGTCAGGGCGCGACCACGCGTCGATCCGATCGTGACCGCGGCGGCGACGGACAACACGCTCACGATGCAGACGGTTGCGCTTGCCAACGTCAACGAAGTCCACGCGGCGCGCAATAGATTGGGGTCGTCCATGATGTCGCGGTAACCCTTAACGCCCCATCCGCTCAAAATAAGCGCCGACGGCCCGTCGATGAAACTCGTGATGAACAGCGCAGCGATGGGGAAATACAGAAACGCAACTGTAGGCACTGCAATCCATTCGACGCCCGGAAATGGCACACGTGCGTCTCGACCGATACCACCTTGATTTACGTCGAGCGGCGTGCGCCGCGCGAACCAAGTAACCGCGACGACGATGCAGAGCAAGGCAATTGAAAGCGATGCACCCATCGGCCAATTGCGATCCGAGGTGAAGGCGAGCTGGACTACGTTTCCGATCATCATAGACTTTGCGCCGCCTAACAGATCAGGGATCACATAAGAGCCGAGCGCCGGCACGAAGATCAACGCAACGCCAGCGCGAATACCCGTCGCGCATGCCGGAATCAGGATGCGCGTTAGTGCCTGCCACGGCGTCGCGCCAAGGGTGGATGCTGCCTCGGCAACTTCGAAATCGAATTCCCGAAAACTGACGTAGAGCGGCAAAACCATAAACGGGAAAAAGATCGAAACCAGGCCGATCATGGTTGCGATATCGGTATACAGCAGCCCCAATCCCGTCACCTGACCAAGCAGGCGGTTCGCTGCCTGGTTCACAATGCCGCCGTCCGCCAGCAAAATGACCCAACCGTAGGCCCGTACCACGAGACTTACGACGAAGGGTGCTGAAACGAGTAGAAGGAAGAGCGACCTGCGGCTGGCCGCCTGCGTTGCGATGTACAGCGCCGTCGGAAACCCGAGAAGAAAGCAAATGACGGTAGTAGCTGTCGCGAAGAGAAGGGACCTCGTGAAGACAAGAAGATACGCAGATCGATACGTCAGATTTCCGTCGAAATCCCTGTCCAAGATCAAGTTGAAATATCCAGCGAAGGAGTGCTTTGTCCACGCAACGCCACCAAAATCGAGCGGTTCGCAAAATGAAACATAAAGCACAATAAGTAACGGAATTAAAATGCCGACGGCAAGCACAATAGCCGCCGGCCAGCATCCGAAATGCAGGGTTGTTTTTGCTTGCGGAGTGTCCCAAATACGCAGAATGCTCATGGCCCCGGTTCCAAAATTGTGCGCTGGTATTGCGCCGTGGACAGACCAGAGCTTACCGAGATTCTGCGGCACCGCAATAGCGTTAGTGCACAGTTTGCGCCAAAATGGACACTCTTCGCGCCAGCACAATTTTAGCGCAAAGGCGATATCGTATTATTCACCGACGAGCACAGGTCTCGCTCGTTGACAACCGTCATTAATAAATGGATCACGACATTGAAAAAAGATAGTGCTTCTCACTTTGCCTATAGGTCCATGGTAGAAAGCGATCTCGGAAATTTCTACGAAGTACGATTTTCGGTCCGGGAGAACCGTATTTATCCACATCAAGTCCATTTGCTGGACCGGAGCCTGCTCGTCGCTCAAATAGACCAGGGAGGCGGGTGGATCTGCACGGATTCGTCGACTGGGGTGGCAGCTGGCGTGTGCCTGCCAATATTGGGCGACGTGCCGATGATCGGTGCGCTGTTTGTCCGCCCGACCTATCATGGACGTGGCATCGGTGGCGAGTTGTTGAACAGATCCCTCGATTGGCTGAAATCGAAGGGCGTTGAAGAAGTCACACTCGTCACCGATCCGGGATCCAACGCTGACCACTTCTATCAACGTCGAGGCTGGATACGCGGCGACTTCGATGCCTACGGCGTTCAAGTCGTGTTCAGGAAACGACTCGAGGGTCGATAAGAATGGCCCAACGAACCTCCGGCGTCGATCTCGCAAGCCGGCGTCCCGCCCCATTGCACACCATCATCATTGCAGTTCGCGTGCTCGAGCGCGCGGGGTACTCAGTTTCGGATCTCCTGCAGGGGTCGGGAATAACGACAACGGATCTCTCTCGGCCCGCGTTAGTCGTATCTCATGCGCAGGAGCTGATTGTCTTTGCAAATGCCCTTCGGGTAACAGGCGACGAGTCGATTGGCGTCACGATCGGCCAATCGATCCCGGTCACCGCATATGGTGTCCGCGGACATGCGATGCTTGTCAGTCCGACGCTAGGAGCTGCACTTCGACTCGGTTACACATTTCCACGACTGGCGATTTCGTACTTTGATACTGAGTTAGGCGAAGACGAGGACGACGCAGTAGTCACGATCAGTGGGTACAAATACCGATCGGACCTCAGAGCCCTTAACACGGGGATGGCCGCCGCGGCTTTCAAGCGCGAGATAGAGGACCTGCTGGGCTATCAACCTGCGTACAAGCGGATTACGTTAGATTTCGCAAGACCGCAAAACGCCCGTAGGTATCGCGAATTGTTCGGTTGCGATGTAGAGTTTGAGGCGGCTAAAACAGCTATCATCTTTCCCAGAAAGGAGCTTGAAACTCGCCTTAGATACCGGCATGAAATAGAGTTCGAACTCGCAAAGCACCTATGCGCGCAACGTGAGCGAGAATTTGAAGCGTGGAAACCAGAGCAACTGGTCACGATGGCGCTGCAACTGTTACATGAGAGCTACGGCGGAGTGCATTCCACGGAATTGGCTGAAAGGCTTGGGATATCCCACCGCGGGATGCAGCGCGAGTTCGAGCGGTCGGGCGTGACATTTCGCGGGCTCCGCGACGAAGTTCGAAAGGCTCGCGCGGCAGAATTGCTGCAAGCAGGTCCGGGTTCCGCCAAGACATTGGCTCGTGATCTCGGATATGGCTCAAGTTTCGCGCTTAAACGCGCGCAAGCGCGCTGGGGTCGCCCGTGATCAATAAGGCGCTGGCTACAGCTTGATACAAGTCATGAGCTTGCGTGTCGGCAAGAACGTTGAAGGCCGAGACCGGAGCGTCACCAGACGTTGCCGTCGTTGGCAAGCTTCGGTGCATCAAATTGTATAGGCCGAGACCTGACCGGTCAGTCAACGTCAGATTAGGTCTCAGACAATACGATCGCTCGTCGCCAATGGCGGTGTTCGACCCTCATCTGCCGTTCGGGCCGACGCCGCCTCAACGGCCGCTTACAAGGTGCAGCGGTCGTTCAACACTGCATACCACTGGGCCGCCAGAGTGGTTGGATCATGCGAAGGCCGGAACCTACGGAATCCCGTTCTGGTATTCTCGGCGATGCATCGAATAATGGGCCGACATATGGGATACAAATTTAAAAGCGGGGCGCTTACGGCGTATCTCTCGCATAAGGCTTCGGCGCGGTTACCCGAGTATTTCGCTCCAGTGGCACTGGAGTTGAGTGAACAAGTCCGAGGTTACGACTTCACTGAAACAGCGCAAGACGGTCAAATCAACGTGAGGATGTTCGAACACAACCTCGAAGAAACGCAAAGCTTTGTCGATTGGTCTGTCCAGATATGGAATCAAACTTGGCGTTCCGTTCATCGGTCCCGTAAGATTTCCACGGATGAGTTTCTTGCGAACATCGTGCTCCGAGACGGAGATGCGCCTCTTGAATCGCTTCTAGTCATGTTTGAAAGTTGGCACGAAGATGGGGAGTTGGACGATGGTCCTTACCTCTCCCTGACGAAGTATTCATTTCAGGAGGTTTCGGAAGAACCATTTGCAACGATAGGGAATCTATGTGCCGCTACTGGTCTGGCGGTCTTAGATCAGTTGATCGTACACTTCAAGTCGAAGAACAAGGAACGCGCGCTGTACGAGCTGGGACTGGCATGGCAGTTCGCGTCGATTGCGCGTTGGAGCAACCATATGGAAATGGCTTTCTACTTCCAGACGGAGTCGAGCCGTGAGAGGATGGCGCGCGCTGCAAGAGCACGGCATAAGAAATCCCCGATCCAGATGGTGAAGAATGAGGTGTACGAACTGTGGCAAATGTGGGAGCGATCTCCATCAAAGTATCCAACTGCGGCCGCTTTCGCGCGCGATATGTGCGACAAATGGCCTGACCTGCTCCATAGCGAGGTCGTTGTTGCTCGCTGGGTACGTGACTGGCGGAAAAACAAGGCGGGATAGCACCCTGCATGCAGGCTGCGCACCGAGCGAGCAACATGCGCATGGTGCATGCACCGGGCTTTCGCAACGCGACTCAAAGGCCGACACTGACGATAAGATTAGTGCCATGAGGTCGCAGGATGACAAAAAGCCGGAAATCTTTGCCTCTGAAGAGGAGTGCAGTCCAAGAGTATACGCACCAAGTGCCTTTGGTAGAGTTAATGCGCTTGTTCGCAACAGAGTCGTTGGCCGTAAGGCTAAGCGTTCTATTATGCGCGCTGGGCGGAGAAATCATCTTAAGCGCGTTGATTTGTTTAATGCGTCTAAGCCTCGTCGCGATGCTTTTATTGACGACGAGTGAAGGCATAAAACATGGTATCTTGGCGTTACTCTAGTTGCCCTGGTTATTCAATCTCGGCTTCAATACGAAGCGATCGTGAGGCTCGGCTGTTTGAGCGGAGCAGTCGTTCGAACGACCGCGTGTCGGTGATGGCGAACGACCGCACTTGGCCGAACTGAGTCAGCGATCTGACACTGCCTGTTTTACCTAGTCCAACCTTTTACATCTAAATCTCCCGTTCCTTCCTTTGAACATCATCAGATCTGTCGTGCTCGTTCTGTGCCCCGATTGAGGTGGTCTTGTCCTGCTGCTGCGTGATGGCCTGCCTGGTCAGGCCGACGTCGTTCGTAACGATCGCGATGTCGTGTGACGCGCGCGTCACGCCGACATAGTAGCTACGATCGCCGAATACTTTGGCGAATCCCTCGAGCATCTGCTCTGCCTGCTTGGGCTTCTCCGGGTCGATGTCGGGCATGTTGATCACGAAGATCACCTGTGCTTTGGACGCGCCTTGCGCTGCGTGGATCGTCGACGTATAGGCGTGGTCCCAGTGCTGACTGGTGTTGAGATTGACATGGTGGTGGGAGGTAGCAGCCTTGTCCGAAACCTCCAGCACCGCAAGCCCGCCCTGCAGCCCGATGACTTTCGCCGTTTCACCATTCTTGAACGTGTCGTCGTTTCGGGTGAGCCGAATCACGTCACCAACCGCGAGTTGACGCTGCTCCATATCGTAGACCTCGACCTTATTGTGTTTCGCGGGCTCCCAGTCGAGTCTGGTGCCGTCGCGTTTCTCTATCGTCACCACACCCAGTTCGTGATCCACGCCCAAGACCCGCGCATAATCGCCCTTGCTAGCGTCGATTTGCTGATAGTCGCGATTGAAGCGCACAACGTCGCCCGGCGTGTAGTACTGCGCTTCCTTGATCATCGCGCGAGTCCACCCCTTTGAGACAAGGATTTCTAGGGCGGACTCGCGCCCCTTGAGTTCCCTTCGTGCCCACATCTCCGCGCGTATGTCGTCGTTGAGCGAGACACGATCCTTGTTCAGCGGGGTGATGACGATACTGGCGGCCCGCTCCTCCGGAGACATGGCAAAGTAACGGCTTTTCGCATCGCCGAGCACGTCTTCGGTCTCGGTCACCTTGCCCTGGCGTGCAAGATAGTCGAATGACTGGAGATTGCGCTTCAGCTCGATATCGGTCAGCCGCTCGCCCGCCTTGAGTAGGTTACGGCCGGTGATGATGTCGACGGCCTTCTGCATGTGCGGCGTCTTTTGACGGTTGATTTCCGTCATGTGCGCGGTTGCGATCCCATGGTCCTGGGCCAGTTCGAACGGCTTGCCGGCTTCGACACCCTGCAGTTGCAGCTTGTCGCCCAAATAGACCACCTTCGCGTTCGCCTTCTCGGCCAGGTTGTGGATCTGCGCCAGCTGGCGCTGCGCTAGAAACGACGACTCGTCGACGACCCACAGTTCCGGCCTTCGCACGAAATCCGGCGCGAACTGCTTGGCGAACTCGATGTCCTTCTGCAGCTGCCGCTCTTTGATCTGGAACATCGCGACAGTATCGGCGGCGATTCCGGTCTCCTTGACCATGATCTTGGAAGCGGCGCCGGTCGGCGCCATTCCGCGCACGACATAGCCTTCCGAGACCGCGATGTCGTTCAGGGTGCGCAACATGGTCGTTTTGCCGGTGCCGGCGAGGCCCTGGACCGCGACGAAGCGGTCCGGCGACGTCAAGGCCAGAACGATCGCGTCTTTCTGCCCCGTAGCGTACGGGAACGGCTGTTCCTTCTCGGACGCGGCGATCCGCTGCGTGACCGTCGCGGCATCCAGCACGATCGGTGCGCGGTCCTTTTGCTGGCGAACGAAGTCGATCGCCCAGCGCTCGCTCTGGAACATCTTGCGCGTGGTGTATTTGTCATCGGGAAGGGCGATCAGATCGCCTTTCTTCTCGAGATCGTCGAACGCGCTCAGGACCTCCCGGGCACCAACCCGCCCGGTCCCGTGTTCGATGGCGATCTTGACGAGATCGATCTTGTCGACCGACACCTCGCGCTCGATCAGGTGCGCCGCGGCGAACGACATCGCGTCGCGCCCTGTGAGACGTTGCGGGATGTCGATTCCTTCCTCCTTACGCTTTGCTGCAGCCGCACGCAATCCGTCCAGATCGATGCCGTGCTCCTCGGCGCGGGCGTTCCAATCGTCGAGCAATTCCTGGTGATCGACATCCTTCTTTCGGTCGCGCGTCGCCAGCGCGGCACGCTCTTTTTCGGCGGCGCTCGCCGCATCGAGCGTCGTGTTTTGCTTTTCGAGCACCTCCTTCATTGCCGCACGCCGCTGACTGAAATGCTCGATCTGCTCGCGGGAGACGCCTTGGATTTCGAAGTTGCCATTCTTATCCGGGTTCGTGAGACGGTACCCGAGCTGCTGCAGGCCACCAGCGAGCTCGGCGTTGTAGATGGCGCCGGCCAATTTCTGGATCTGGTAGATCTCGCGGTTGTCGATCGACCGCCATTGACCGTCCTCCCGTTGCGTCGCATTGATCAGCACCGCGTGCGTGTGGGTCTGGGGATCCAGATCGCGACTCGTGTTGTGCCGAAACATGGCGACGATCATGTTGCCGGTGTACTCGAGCGACGTAACCCCGTTCTTGGTCGCACGGGTCCGGATCACCTGCTCCTCGATGTAGGTGAGCGCAACCTCGGCGGCCCGCTCATGCGCCGCGCGCACGCCCTTGTCGCCGGCAACCTCGGCAAGCAACGAGACGCTCTTGGGCGCCGAGAATGTCAGGTCGATTCCCGGCTGATGCTCCTGCCTCCGCTCGCCGGTCTTTTCGTCGATCACCCATTTTCCGAGCTGCTGATCGCGCACGCGCCCCTCGAGCAGGTTCATGAACTGCGCTGGCGTGACCTTTCCCGACAGGCCGAGTATGGTGGCGCCCTTGCCGAACCAGGCCGAATGCTCGGCGTTCTCGTCCTGGGTGTAGTAGTTGTCTTTCGCGAAATAGGTCTGAGCCTGCGCGGCGTTGCTGACGTTGTGCAAACTCAACATGGCACATTCCCCTAATACCCGAGCACTGGGTCGTACTGCCGGCTGAGATGGATCCGCCGTTCGAGCGGAGGGAAGCACACACCGACGTCGGCGCATCCCTGGATCGTGACGACGAGATCGACCGGGCGCCCTTCGGTCATGATGACGTCGACACGGGTTTCGCGATCGTAGGTCTCGACGGTCTTGCCGAGCGTCGCGTCGAAATGCATCGTGCCGGGAGGTTTCACGACGTTGTAGATCAGGCGCGTCGGGGTTGGCGTCGTCACGCTGATCTTGTCGCGATAGAGCCGGTAGCCGGGAGCGATCCGAAATACGATGCTCAGGTAGCCTTTGGCGACCTGGAGATAGTGCATCCGGAAAGCCATTTCCGGCGAGAGCAGGTGGTCGGGGCCCGCTGCGGTTTGAGCGATCCCGATGCCCGGAGCGGCGAGGGCAGGGAGGGCAAGTGCTGCGAGAAAGAGGCGTCGGTTCATCGGCTGGTCTCCGCGATTTCAGATTCGAGTGAATTGCCACGCACTGCGTCCGGTCGACACCACTTCGCCGGTGTCCGGGTCGATGTATTGCACCGGTTCGGCGAGGATCTCAGGCTTGGTCGTCCAGTCCTCGGGGGTCGCCGGCGAGCCAGATGACGGCTCCGGTGGCGTTGGCCCGTCCGCAGGCGATGCGCCGCCACCGGCGAAAAGCTCGCCGAACGGGCGCCGCTTGACGAAGGCCGGCACAACCTTGGGCGACGGAACGTACTCGTAGGAAACGCGCGCTGTCGGATAGTTGCCCGGCACGACGAGATAGCCGGTCATGTCGGGGAGGCGGCGAATCTCCGACGACAGCACGAGGTCGCGCAATTGCCGGCGCTTGGCGATGCTCACACCGTCACGCTGAGAGTTGAGACCGAAACTGACGGATTCGTCCTTTTCCTCGATCTCGCCTTCGCCAATCAGCTCCGCGAGCTTTCTCGCCGCTTCGCCATCGGTGACGCGTAACAACAGCTTCGTCTGGCAGCCGGAGATGATGGTGGTCGCCAGGTGAATGCCGTAAATCTCGTAGATCTGAGAGAAGTCCTGGACGCCGAGTACCATGCACATACCGTATTTCCGCGTGCCGGTCAGGGCCTGCTTGAGGATATCGAGCTTCTGGAGGGTCGGCAGCTCATCCAGCGAAAACCAGAGACGTTCCTGATGAATTGGATCGAGCCCAAGCACCGCCTTGATCGCGATGTCGACCCAAAGCGAAAGGATGGGCTTGATCGCCTCGCGCATTTCCTCGCGCGTCGAGATGAACATCCACGAGTCGCTTTCCTGCTGGATCCAGCGACGAATCGAGAAATGCGGACCGTCGTCGCGAAGGTATCGGAACGATGACAACTGGTTCTGGACTGTCATCTTCAACGACATGCCGGTCCGCTCGGTAATCGGATCGACATACGATGCGCCCGCTGTGTTTCGCAGCAACTGGTAGATGCCATCGAGGTTGTTGAGCGCGACAGAAGAATACAGATTCTTGTTCGTCATCCGGTTCTCCCGCTGGAGCACCTGGACAACGTCACGAAACACCTCGCGTCCGGCCATTGCCCAGAATGGGTCCGCTTCGGTCGGATTGGGAATCAGGCCGGAGGCCATATTGTCGAAGTGATACTCTTCCTCGATCTCCTGCCAGATATTCCAGTTCGGCGCGCGGTCGTCGAACGGATTCATGATGATATCGACACCTGGTCGATAGAATGCAGCGGTGAACTCGCCCGACGGGTCATAGACGATCATGCGCTTGCCGCGCGCGCGGACCTGCTTCATCAGCGCGAAAAACTGCTGCGACTTGCCGGTACCCTGCGCACCGGTGATGATGGTATGAAGCGTCTCCGATTTTTTCCGCATCGGCACGCCGGCGAGCTGGTAGGGACTGGCGTCGTCGGCCTTCTCGAGCAACCGTTTGAGCTCCGGTCCGGTTGCGAGCGTTGCACCCCGCATCTGCGTATCCTTCATCGCGGCCCGACCGAACTCATACCAGTAGGTGCCGATCAGCATCGCGACGATGATCGCCACGGTGCACGCGAGGATCAGGAATTTCCGCACGATGGACCCAGCGCGCCCCCATACCGGATCCGTCAAGACGACGACCTGGTCGACCGACAACGGGAGCACGACGCCGTCGCGGTTGTAATTCATCGGCGCAGCGGTCATGTACAACGTGCTGCGAATATGCGCGAGGACGTTGTCCGCGAGATCTGGCCAAAACCCGTGCGGTGCAAACAACCATAAATAGAGCGCACCGACGACGAGGCCGGCCGCGAGGCTCGCCAGGATGATATTGCGCACTGCCACCAAAATGAGGGCGAGGCGGTGCATCCATATTTCGGAACCGATGCTGAAATGGTGGCCGACGCCTGCCTTGCTATCCGCCTTCATCGCGCGCCCCTGAGCAGCTCGGCCGCCAACCGTTCCGCCGCATCCTTGGCCCGAATCGTTGCGGACATGTCGTTGCGCGTGACGATCTCGTCGAGCAGAAACTGGCAGTGAAAGATCGCGCGAGCCAGATCTTGGGACAACACGCTGGCGGAACCAGCCGCGGTAGGTTTGGCAAGCGCATTGGCCGCATCGACGACGCTCTGCGCGCGTGCCGTGCACGCGTCAACTGACTTGATCAGCGACTCGATCGATTCGGTGAAGGCGCCGCGCTCCGCGAGCCGTCGTGCATATTCGGAAAATGAGATGCCCCGGGCCTGCGCTTGCTTCTTGTAAAACCGGACGGTTTCGGGAGCGTCCCGGAAACTGACGCGACCGGTTTCGACACCAGATGCTTTTCTTCGTGAAGGCATGGGATGTACCCGGAATGAAAAGAGCGCGTGCACGAAAAGTCGGGCAAAAACCTCGACTCACGTGCGGAACATCGCTCGATTACAGCCCTCACGACAGCATTTTGTGATGCGACGTTACCACGGCCCTTGGCGAGTCGCAAGAAAACCTTTGAATTCAAAGTGATGTCCGTGATTTGTCATACACGGGGCATTCCGGTGTCTGACATCGCATCCCAATGCCGACATGCTTTTCCGGGTGATTTCGAATTCTCCGCTCGAACTGAGTATCGCTTTGTCACACGCGAGAGAGCCATAGCAGGCTTGCGAATGAGCTGCCTTTTCGCCACTGGGTGTCAGACAAATATCGCGCGCCTGTCTGACGACGCAGCGCAATATTGTCATGGCTTCCATCGTTTCACCCAATTCATTCGGCATCCGAATCATGTGCTTTTTCTGCGATTTTGTCTGACCCGCAATAGCCGGCCACGTGCGAGTGTGGCGCCGCTGCGATCCCATCCTGTCGGCGCTAAATCGCGTAGGTGTCTGACACGCCGAACCGTCGCGCCGCAAGGCGCGACACACCGCAACAACGTTGCATGGTGTGTGACGAGCTTGGAAGGGGGCGGGGATTCCCCCGCCCCCTGTAGAGCTCGTAGCGTTCATCACTTCAGGCCTTTCCGGAGCAGCGCAGATTTCACCCGAGAAGTGCGCCGTCTCCCGCTCAAGGGAGCGACGCATACGGGTGGAACTGCGAGGAGCCGGATCGTAGCGAGGCGGGTGGATTTTCGGCGTCCGGCCTCGGAACGAAGTGGAGCAGATCAGTGCAACCTGCGCAGGAACGCAGCGAGCGGAAGCAGCACGGAAATTGCAAATTCGGCGCGGCGGTGGAAGTTGGAGAAAGGTGAGCAGTAGGTGAGGCGCAGGTGGACTGATGAGCATTGTCCACACATCCACGGTGCCGGACGAACGGCCGTGATTGAGCGGGATCACGGAGCCGTTCGCCGCGCGGAGTTGTCCACGCGTGGGCAACTCCGGGGTGGGCGCGGGGCGCGGTGGATTTGTGGTCAATGCGGCGTCGGGATAAATTTGGGCGACCGTGGACGATCGGCGTATCCGCTCGACGATGGTGTCGGGCGGAGGATCGAACATTTGCGGAATGCGTGCATTCCGCAAACTGGAGTGATGTTCGCGCGGGCCGGATTTTTACTTGGCGGGAGCGAGTGAAAATCCGGCCCGCGCGACGCGGCTGGCCCGCAAGACGGATGGCGGGCCAGCATGGAAATTCGGACGCGCGGTGGCGCGGCCGAACTGGCTGAATTTCGCGCGATCCACATATCCACGGTGCCGACCGGACGGCCGTGATCCGCACTGATCACGTGGCCGGGCGCCGCGCGCCGTTGTCCACACGTGAGTGTGGGCAACGGCGGGGTGAGCGCGGGGCGCGGTGGGTATGTGGATCGCGCGGGGTATCGAGTGCGGCAGACGGTTGCCGCGCTCGATCGGTGTTGCCCGCCAGCGGGCAACTGGACAGTGTTCGCGTGCGGCGCGCGAGCGGTAAAATGCGCGGCGAGGGCCGATACCGCGAAACGGAGTGACCTGAGATGAGTGAGCTATCGGAAAAACCGGCGCGCAAGCCGCGATCGCTGGATGAGGAGATCGCGAAGGCGGCCGCGAGGCTGAAGCGGTTGCAGGACGAGCAACGCGAACAGATCCGTAAGGATCGTGAGCGGAATCAGAAGGCGGTGCTCGAGCTGCTACGGTCGGAAGGACTGGACGAGATCCCGGCCGCGCGATGGAAAGAGAAGATCGACGCGATCAAGCGCGCGTTGGGTGTCAAGCCGCAGGAGCAAGAGGTGAGCAAGCCGCTGGCACAAGGCGAACCGGCAGACGCACCGGTGGTGTAAGTGTTGGGGGCAGTCTGGCGAAGCGCGGGTTTTGCGCTGAGCGAGACTGCCCCGTTTCATTTGCGCGCCGCGCAAACTGGACAACGTATCGGTCGCGGGCGGCCGGGTGATTGCGGCGCAGCCGCGAGCACCCGACCGCCCGCGACGCCACCGCGATCCGCAAGCGCCCGCATGCCGCCTACGGTCGTAGGGCGGCCGAAGGGGACGTACGTCTGCGTGAGTCCGTACGTCGTCAGACTTCGGTGCCACCGATCCAGAACGCCCCGAGATATGCGTCGGCGCCACCGGCGGCCGAGACGCATGCGCGCACGCGCGGCTCATTCAGTTGCGCGATGAGGCTGTTCAGCGTCTACGCTCCGTCCGGTGGGATTTCCGCGAGCGTCCGGCCGCACAGGTCACGCACGAATAGCGGCTGCTCGATGTCGGCGGTCGGTACACCGGTGACGTCAAAAGCCTTCACGCTCGAGCTGGTCAGGTAGATCACAGGATCCTGCCTATCGGCTCGAATAGCCGAGCCAGTCGAGCACCTCTTTGCCCTCGTATTCTTCGCGGTCGCCGACTTCCACGAGAAACGCGGCAAATCCGCCTTCGGCGTCGTGCTTCGCGATTTCGGCCTCGGCTTCCGCGCGGGTCACGATCCAGTCGCACGCTTCGTGATACGTATATGCCGGCATGGTGGCGTCCTCAGGTGAGTTGCACATGCGCGTCCTGCAGCGCGGCGGCCTGGACAGTCGTCAGGATGCTGGCGTCGATCGCCGCGTCTTTACGATAGATCATCAGCGCGTAGACATCCGCCAGCGCGCGCGCCTCGGCACACAACGTGGGGCACGCGTTCGGTGTCTCCGGTGTGGGACGGCGTTCACGCCAGACGTTGATCGCGGCCTCGATTTGCTCGATGCGAACCATTGCGGTGACGGCAATCATGACGCTCTCCAGAGAGCGCGCCGTGACTGGCGCGCGCGGTCGAAATCCCGATATGGGTCAGGCGTTCTGCAGTGTCAGGTCGGCGCGGATCCTGTCGAATTCGTGCTGCAGCATGTCGCGGGTGATGGTGTCAGGCGGCAATCCGGCACCACCATCGCTCCACGCCTGCATCAGGACCGGCTGACCTTCGAATTGTTCTGGCATGTCGCGCGGGATTCCCGGCATCGCGCCGACCCGGTTGGCGAGCGTGCAGGCATCTTCGGCGCACTGTTCGACACGCGCCGACACCTCGCCGTTCGCTGCCGCCAGCGCGCTGCGCACCTCGCCCCATGCGCTGCATGCCGCAAGGATCAGCGTACGACGCGAGATATGATCGGCGTCGGCAACCCTGAGATACGCACGAGTCGCGCGCATGTACGATTCCAGCCGCGCGACGAGCGCCTCACGCTCGACCAGTCGCGCGTTGTCCCGCACGGTGCGCGCGCGAGCGTTGACGCTGCTGGCATAGCCTGCAACGACATGCTGGATGCCGTCGTCCCACTTCAGCGCCGGGGCGAGATCGAACAGCGACCAAAGGTCGATGGCGTCTCCCGTGAACCAAAGCCCCGACTGCAGGCTGCCCAGCGAAAAGCCGAGGCGGTTGCAGACGTCCATTCCATGCTGATCGGCGGACAGTTCGCGAGCCTTCGCGATCAGGTCGTCAATCGTGCGCTTGATCTTCATCAGCGGCTCGACATAGAAGTACGCGCCCGCGAAAATCAGGGCGCTGCCGTGGTGTTGCCACACGTATTCGACTGCCGCCAGCATTTCGCTCGCGGACAGGGTGCCGCCAATCACTTGCCACTTGTTCGGGTGGTCGCTGTGGACCAGCTTGCCTGCGATCTGGGTGGGATTCATGACGTGCTCCAATCGGTGAAGAGGAGATTTCGCCGGTCAGTGGGACCGGCGACGAGGCTCGTTTAGAGAATGTCGTCGGGCATCTGATGTACGGACCGTGCTGCAGCAAATCCGTCCTGCCAGCTCGCGGCGAGACGCGGTTCGGCCGTGAAAAACTCCGGCATCGGTACGTTCGGGTAGGCGTCGAAGCCCATGTCGTACGCACCCGACGTCGCCTCGTCGAAAAGATCGTCCGCGTTGCGATCCCCTTCGATTTGCGCAAACGTGTCGAGAGCCCATGCGACACGAATCTCAAGCGCGTCCGGAAAGCTCGCGAGCGGACGGGAGTCATTCGCTGCTGGTCGGTCGACCGCGACGGGGCGCAGCATCGGCAGCAGGTAGGAGGTGGGGGCCGTCGTAGCTCTGAACATGGCGGTTCTCCTTAAAGGGGCATCGGGGACCATGCGCCGGGGGCATGGCGGTACAGGGTCACGCGCTTGGCTTGGCCCGCTATCACGGTTTCGAGACGGACTGCACGGACGTCGTCGTCCTCACGACGCCAGCGGTGCATCACGCGGATGTCCGCATCGGCATTGCAGGCGAGCCAGTAAGCGGCAATCCGACGCAGCAGGCTTTGCCGAACCGGGACACCTGCCTTTTGGTGGGCCTCGGGGGGTGCGGGGGGAACGCCCGCGTTGTGGGTGTGGCTGGATTGGTCGGGGGTGTTTGCGCTCATGGTTCCGTCCTTTCGTGTCGGGTTGTGGATCTGCCTTTCGGAGCCGCCTCGACGCGCTTTTAGCGGGGCGGGACGGGGGTGCAAGGGAACCGTGGAATACCGCAGCCCGCGCAGTTGGCGGGCGAGGATATGCCGCGAAAGTCCCTTGCGCGCCTGGCACGCTCCGCTATGCGTCGAAAGGAGGCGGCGCCGAAAGGCAGGTCCACGCGCTTAACCCGGCGCGAAAGGATGGAGCGCAAACACGGCTGTCCCCGGCCGATCCGGCCACACGACGCGGGGCCGCTCGCGGCACTGCGTCCCTTCGTCCGGCGCAAGCCGGGCGCTGAGTGCGGCCGACAGGCCGGGCAAGCGGAGCAGCGCCGGCACGGCGCGGCGGCGTCAGGGATGGAAGCCCGAAGAGGCGAGACTCGCGCAGCGAGGCTCGACGCAGCGCGACAGCCCCGGCCCGGAGCGCAGCGGAGGGAGACGCCCAAGACAACGGACTACGGATCGACCACCAGGACACGTTGCAGGCCGACGCCCGCGTGCGGCGACATCGGTGAGCCTTTACGGGAGAGGATGCGCAGGTACGCGCCAACGCAAACGGAAGCGACCCGCATGAGCTATCGGCACGAACAAAGCCCGCTCCCACAAACTGGCGAGCGGGGCGCAGCGGAGCGTTTCAGCCGACTCAGCTACGGAGTCGGCACCTGCACGGTCTAATACGGTCGGTCGTCGTCAGCGTCGGCTTCACGATCAGCTGCACCATCGGCATCGCTGTCGCGGTCCTCGGCATCCCCGCCGTCGGCGTCGGTGGGATCCGCTTCCTGCCGCCGATCCCACAGTTCGACGCTTAACGCCTCCGGATTCGCGAAATGCTCCGGCAGCCAGCCACGCCCCGCCATCAGGCGTTCGGCCTCGGTCGCCGCATCCGCCTTCGTGAGCTTCGCCAGCCTCATCCCCTCGGCGGGTGACACGACCACGCTGACGATCTCCACGATCCGCTGCTTCGAGACGTGATCGAAGTACGACGCCTTCGTCGGTTGCCATACGTTCGCAAAGTTCAGGCCGAGAGCCGGAATCAGTGCGTTGATCGCGTGCGGCCGCTCGTTGGCGGACACGCCATCGACACTCGATGCGACGTATTGCGCGAGGATGAGCAGCAAGCGCTCGTCGGTCTGCTCGATCAGCCAGCGCAGCAGCGCGTCGCTGTCGTTCGGGATCACGCCAGCCCACATGCGACGCTGTGCGAGGTGCGCCGCACGGGCGAGGTCATCATCCAGTTCCGGCGCGTGCTTCGTGAGGTTATAGGACTGTTCGCGAAACGTCACGGCCAGCGCGCTTCCTTCGGTACTGTGGCCGTAGTCACCCGCCATCAGTCGGTGCACGAGCGCGGCCAGCGCGACGTGTGGCTGCTTCGCGAGCGCGGCGGCGACGGCTGCCGTGCGACGCGCATTCAGGCGTAGCGTCAGCTTTTCGGAATGCGGCCCCTTCGCGAGCTTCGCATCCGACGCGGCGACATGCGCGGCGTGACCGACCGACGAATCGCCGCCGCCGTTCCCGCTGTCTCTGTCGTCGTCGTCGTGAGCAGCGATGTTGGCCGGTTCCCGCGTGACGAGCCCGCGCTCGACCACCGGCTCGCCGTCAGAATCGAGCGTGACGATCGCCCCGGCGCGCGCCATATCGTCCGGATGATAGACGAGCAACGATTCTTCGATCTCATCCGAGCGCAGCGTCAGCGCGTCCTCTTCCGCGACCAACCGTTCGTAGGTCTCGTCGTCCGTGTCGTCGGCCTCCAGTTGCGTGGCGATCTCGGCAAGGCGCTGTTCGATCTCCACCAGTTCCTTCGCCGCCTCGTCGCAGGGTTCCGCACGACGCGCCATGAGGGAGGCGAATTGTGACCGTGTAACGTGATGGCATTCCGGCAACGCCTTCACCCACGCCCAGCCTTCGGCCAACACCGGCGCGCCGATGGCTTCCAGTTGTTCGGTCGCGATGCGCAGCATCAGCGCGTGGTCGCGATACCACGCGTCCTCGGTCGCGGAGAACAGATCGCGCCGCACGGCACCGCCCGCCGCTTCGAACGCCTCGACGCCGACGAATTTCGCAACGCGGTTGCTGACGAACGACTGTTCGTCGCGCACAAAGCGACGGCGGATCGTGTGGGCGTCGCGGTTGTACGGCTCGGCCTCGAACCACGCGGCCTCCTGCTCGTCGTGGCTGTCCGACAGCGCGAGCGCCTGCATCTGGTCCAGCTTGATCTCGCCCGCGCGAAACAGGTCGACCAGCTTCGGCGACACGCTCGCAAGCTTCAGGCGGCGTTGCACGGTTTTCGTGTGCACGCCGTACAGCCCGGCGATGTCCTCGATTGACCGTCCGGATTCGACCAGAATCCGGTACGCGTCGCAGGCGTCGGCCGGGTGCATCGGCTCGCGCATCTCGTTCTCGGTCGCCGACAGCAGCACGGCATCCTTGACCGGCACGACGAGGCAGCGTACCGGATAGTCGTCAGCGATGTAATCGTGTTCGAGCAGGTAGACGAGCGCGAGACGGCGGCGCTCTCCTGCCGCGACGCCGAACTTCTGCGCCTTCCTAGAACCGACCTTCATCGCATGAACGACGAGGTTTTGGAGCAACCCGCCGCTGTGCCAGATATTGAACGCAAGTTCCTTGATGCCGGTGGGCGGCACGCGCCGCACGTTGTAAGGGGACGCGACGAGCCGTTTGAGCGGAATGTCTCGCGTGTCGTCTGCCGTTCGGTGAGCCTCGGGGGGTGCGGGGGGAACGCCCGCGTCGTGGGCGAGGGCCGGGATCTCGGTGGTCACTGCGCTCATACAAGCCTCCTTTACGTCGGGGTGGAAAATGCTGCCATTCGGAGCCGCCTCGACGCATCGGGAGTGCGGGTGCGCAGGCGCTGCAAGGGCGCGCACAAGGCCGCAGCGCCGCGGCCGCAAGGCCCGGCGACCGGGCGCGGTGCGCGGCAACGCGAACCCTTGCAGCGACGGCGGACCGCACTATGCGTCGGGATGAGGCGGCCCGATGGCAGCTGATGCGCCGACGGCGGTGGCTGGAACGCGAGGACAGCGACCGGAGCCCGGACGTCGCCGGCGCCGGGCCGCACGCGCGGCCCGAGCGCGAACTCCGCGCACGTTCACGTGCGCGGCTGGCGGGGCGGCCAGCGCCGGGGCCGGGCGCCAGCGGCGGACGAGCCCCAGGAGCGGACAGCCTGTGATTCCGGCGCGCAAGGTGCCGTGCGCCGGCTGGACGAAAGGAACGGTGCGGATCGTTCGCCTTGAACTGGGGCGATGCATCCATGCCCACGCCGGCCGCTTGATGCCGGCGGCTGGGGCTTGCCCGGCGGCAGTGGAACATTCCGCCGTACAGGGACGGGCAACCGCGTTCCAGCGGCCACCCAGGCCCGCCGGGCCGGGCGGGTCGTGGAACATTCGGCCGGCGACCGCGCGTCAGTTCGTCGAAATCGCCAGCCAACGACCGTGCACGACGCCGGCCTCGAACGCCGCGATCAACGCGTCGCGGATGCTCCAGACCGAGCAATCGTGGAAATCGAGCGAATCGCGATGGCGCGTTTCCAGGGTGTCCAGCCCGAGATGCTCGAACGCAATGCGTTCGAGCAATGCTTCGAGTTCGTCCTTCGTCATGATGGGAGCCTCGTTGGTGGCAGGGCGCCGGCGACGCCGGCACCCGTGGATGGGTTATCTCCGTGCGCACTGGCCAGCCTGAAACGCTTCCAGCAAGGCATAACGAAGCGAAGCCGGCAGGATTTCGATCTCCGCTTCGGTGTCCCACACGTCCAGCATCTCGGGACCGAAGGCGTTCTCGACGATTGCGGCCAGAATCGCATCGATCAAATATCGGGGCATGCTGTTCTCCTGTCGTGCCGGCCGCAGCGAGCGGCCGGCCGGTTCGGTCGGGTCAGTGGAATTGCACGGCGCCGCTCAGACGCGCGAGCATGAAGGCCTGAAACCAGTTGCGGTAAAGCAGCGCAAAGGTGCCGTCCTCCGCGGCGTCAACCGCATGCATGAAGCGGCTGAAGTCGTCCGCGAGCTTGCGTGACAGTCGCGGCCCGATCGTGCCCACCGTGGCCGAGAAGTAGATCAGCTCGTAGAACGGGCCGGCGCCGGCGGCGATCGCGCCGTTCTCGTGCCACACGCCGCGGCGACCAGGCATTGCGATCGCCGGGTAGCCCGCGAGCTTCGCCAGCTGCTCGCGCCAGATGTGGAAGACCACGTAGCTGCCGGCGTGAAACTCGTAGGAGTTCATATACCGGTAGAACAGCCCCGTACTGATGCCGTCGGTGTGGTCAGGAAAATGCGGCACGCCGTAGAAACGCACGGCGAACGGGTCGAGCGGGTCGCCGTTGAGGTCGAAGCGCGGTTCGTCGATTTCGGTCAGGCCGCAATAGGCGGTAATCTTGAGTCCCATGATGGTGTCCAGTGTGAAATGTGAGGTAAGGGTCATGCGGCGGCCTGGGCCGGCGCCGTCAGGCGCGCCTTGGCGGCCGCAAAATACGTCGCGTCCAGTTCGATGCCGATATACCGGCGGCCGAGCTCGCGCGCGGCAACGCAGGTCGAACCGGATCCCGCGAACGGATCGAGCACGGTTTCGCCCGGCTGCGTGAAGGCGGCAATCAGTGTGCGCAGTGCGGGGACCGGTTTTTCGGTCGGATGGTGGCGATTGCCGCTGTACGGAAACGGCATGACGTCGGCGATCGGCTCGGCCGGCGCTGCGGGCCGGCCCTTGGCGAGCAAGTAGGCCGATTCGTGCTGGTACTTCACGAGGCCGGCCTTCGACGCGTAGGACTTCGTAAACACGAAGTGGCCGGCGACACGGAAGCCGGCGGCCTTCCAGGCGTCGAAAAACAGGTCGACCTTGTTCCAGCCGTAGAACGAAATGCACACCGCGTCGCGCTTCAGCACCCGGAACATTTCGGCGAACGCCGGCGCCAGCCAGTCGCCGTTGACGTCGTTGGCGATCGAGCGGGCGCACCGATCGCGGAAGTTCACGAGGTAGGGTGGGTCCGTCACAATGCAGTCGACGGATTCGGGGGCGAGTTGGGGCATGGCGACCAGGCAGTCGCCGTTGTACAAATAGCTCACGGTCAGCTCCTCAGAGTTGGGATGAAGGGCAGCCGGAGCACCGCCAGAACGATGTGGCTCGCATACCGTGCTACCCGGAGCTGGCGAGCGCCCGCCGGGGAATGGCGGGCAAGGGGAGCGTGGAATACCGCAGCGCGCCCCCGCGCGCAAGGATATGCCGCGAAAGCCCCTTGCAGGAGCGAGGCGCCGTGCGACGCTCGTCGCGCACGGGCGAAGCGGTCCGGCCGCCAGGACACGGCGGGCGAACGTGGGCTCCGGGTTCAAAGGTCGACGGCAATGAGATGCAGGTGGGTGTGGACGCTTCCGCGGGAGGTCGCGGACCGGAGGCGCTGCGCCCCGGTCATGAGCGCCGCGGCGACCGCCGACCGCGCGGCGCGATCGCGATTCCGTCAGCGCGGCCGCGAGAGCGGCCGCCGCGCGAAATTGCCCGAAATGAGCAGGGCTGGGACAGTCGGCGCCGGCTTCAGAACAGCGGCAGTTGCTTCGCCTCGAGGCGTTCGTCGCGGCGTTGCGCGTAGACATCCGTCGAGAGCAGCGCGATCGACACTGCTTCCGGGTCATCGGCGATCGCGCCGGCCGGATCGTCAGCACGGTGGGGCTCAATGCCGGCACCGATCCGCTCGAATTCCGCACGCGTTTTCGCCAAAAGCGCACGCGCGGCGTGTTCAGGCAGCGCGCACGCGACCGACGCGTAGCATCCGTCAAAGAACCGCGTCACCGCGTAGCGTTCGCCGCCACCGTGCATCGGCCGGTACACAGTCAACTCGACACATTCGGTGCCCCATCGACCGTTGCTCCAGCTCACCATGCCGCAGGACGTCAGGCCGCAATCGGCAGCGATCGCCGCGCCAGTCGCAACGAGCCTCGCGTGCGCGCGATCGACCGTGCGATGCAGGTTCGGCATGTTCAGGAAGAGCTGTTTCATTTTGCAGTCCGGATCGGGCGCGGGCAGCCGGACCATGGTGGCCGACCGCTCGCGAGAGGAGGAGAAGCGCATCGGCCGCTTGCGGCAGGCGCTCCGTCAGTGGACATCGCGCCGCACGAACAGGCGCGAAGCCGTGGCCGATCGGGGAAAGCCGTGAGTGTTGGTCATTTCGGCAAGCATCGTCTCGACGTCCACGTGGACGTTGGATCCCGATCGATAGCTGCCTGTCCGATGGACACCGATCACCTCGAGCAACTGCAGGTGACCGGAGCGATATTCGGCGACAGTCATCGTGGCGCGAACGTCCGGTGCCAGATAATCCGCGTAGCGCAAAGCGAGGCGCGCAAGCGCCTGCTCAACCGCGCGATCGCTAAACTGTCGCCTCAGCGCGATCCGATCTGCAGCGAGGCGGACCGTCTGCCACCCAGTCGAAGCCAGCATGAAGTGTTCTACACGCTCGACCCTGCCGCCGTCGGCCAGACGCGTGGCCTGCATCGGCATCACGAGTCGAGCCACCTGCCGGTCGCGCGGGCCGTCGGTCCAGCCGATCGTCAGCTGAGTGCTGTGCTCCTTCAGCGCGGCGGACACTACGAACGACGTTGCGGGGAAGGCTTCGCGCAACACCGTCTGCACCAGCTGCGTGGTTTCGACGAGCGTCAGCGTGTCTGCCAGCACGGCGGGATGGGTGGCTACGTCCGAACTGGCTCGCGTGCAGACGGGTTCGGAGATGTGAGTACGGCGATCTGCAATGTGGTGGAACATGATCGACCTCGAATGATAGTGAACGGGACGATGTCAGGCGAGGGCGCCGGCGGTGACCGCCGGCGCTTTCGGGTTAGCCCTTAAGCTTGCGCATCTCTTCCGCGAGCACCCACATAGCGCGATTCAGACGCAGGTCTTGATCGATACCGGTGACGCTGCGCGTCGACATCCGGCGACCGGCTTTCGTGCGGCCCTGCAGACCACCCTTGATCACGTTCTCCTGCACCCGCTGGAACGTGGTCCAGAGATCGGAGCGCTGGTCTTCGGAGCGGCGGGCACGGAGCAGCTGTTCCTCGGTGATCGGCGCGGGCGCGTCGGTCACGTCATAGCGAACCGCAAGCGCCGCGCGCGCGAAAGCCAACTGCTCCCCCTGATCGAGCTGCACGGCCTGCATCTTTTCCTTGCATTCGCGGATCAAGTCGAAACCGTCAAGTACCTCGTGTGCGCCGTTGACGACGTGGTTGACGACGTCGCCCTTGTGCGGCACGCGGATATCGTGCGTCTTGTCGCCGAACACGAGGCCGTTCTGGCAAACGAAGCGGAAGTAGCCTGCCAGCATCTGGTAGCTGCTCGACCCGTCGTGCGAATTCAGCAGGATGATTTCGGGCGTTTCGGCCGACGCCACCTGCGTCGCGTGACGCAGTCGAAGCATGTGCTTCGTGTGTTCGCGCTTCGCGTCGACGCGCACGCGGGTCTGGCAAACCATGAAGGGCTGAAACCCTTCGGCGCGCAACTTCGTCAGGAGCTCGATGGTCGGGATGTACGTGTAGCGGTCGGACCGAGAGTCGTGCTTGTCGGCCGCAAAGATCGACGGCGCGACGCGGCGGATTTGCTCGTCGTCCAGGGGCGTGTTCGAGCGAAGGATCGGGGCGTTGTAGCCAAACTTGGTTGCGAGTTGCATGGTTGTCTCCGTTGAAGATTCAGGTTCGATGCGAGTCGTTCGGGAATTCGCCGGTGTCCGTCAACACCAGACGACATGGTCGTAAGCGACAGTGCGTCGGTAGTAGTTCCGTCCATCCCACGGCGTGTACGTGTATTCCATGTACGCACATTGCAGGACTACTATCCAATGGTGCAGTCGATTCGTTTCCATCGTGACCTCCATCTGCGGTTGGGGTGCATTTCAGGCCGACCGGGACCCAAGATTCCGAGTCCCCACGTAGGGGTTGTGCCGGTGCTGCCTGGACTTCGGCAGAACTGCTGCCGCCAGTCCCCTGAGTTCGTCGTCCCGCGACTGAAGGAGCCTGCCGGCGGGCGCGTTCATGGGCAGTCGCAAAGCCGCATGCGGAGCGCAAGCCCGAAGGGCGAGCACCGAACGGGTGCCGCGGCCGGCGAAGCGCACCCTTGAACGCGCCCGCCGGTGGGCTACGGTCGCGTTTGGGACGGCGAGCTCAGGGGACTGGCGGTATGCGGAAAGTTGAGACAGCACCGGCTCGCCGCGCGGCGAGCGCCCTTTCTCGCGGCCTCGGCCGCGAGACTGGACAGGTATGTGCCGCGTGTCGCGGTCGTTTGCGACACGCGGTTGCGCTATGCTTTGGCGTGATCGTGTGAAATCAGAGACGAGTCGATGCTCATTCGAGAACAGGGAAACCTCATCAAGGTGCTGCGCGTCGAGCCTCCCAAGCAGCCCCGCCCCGGTTGCGCCGGCGCGAACACGTGCTCGGCACGTTTCGCGCCGATGAACCGATACCGCCTGCGCTACTCGACGAGTTGACCCGCGACGAGCGCAAGGCGCTCGCGCGCTGGCTCGCGGTCTACCGGGAAAGCCAGGCGCGCACGCAGGCTCGCCCAGTGCTCGCCGGCGCACCGGCGCAGCTCGAGTCGCTTGTCAGGGCACTTGAGGTGGCGACCGACACGCTGTCGGCCGCCGACGCGGACCAGTTATGGGCTCAGTTGCAGGCGATCGCGCGCACATTGAAGCGCGCGGGTCTTCCGCGGCCGCGTGCGGCACGCCGGCCGCCGGCGCCGCTGCCCGGGAAGCAGGATTTCTTCGGCGAATACGACGAGCTCGAGCGGGCGGCCGAGCAATGAGCGCATTCCACGCGAGAACTCGCACCATGCATCCACACCGAATCGTCGAAGACGCTGGCCGCGCACGGTTCCCGGCTCGCCGGGCCGATGATCAGATCACGCGTTTGCCAGGATGGCGACGTTGGATCGCGCGGATTTTCCGTGGCTTCACGAAGATGCCAAGGTCCATTGAGGACCTGGTGAGAGATCATCATGTCGAGTCGACACAGACCGTCTCCACGACGCCCCGATCCTGCGCGCGCGCCGCGGCACGGATCTACGTCGTCGGCTTCGATCGCTATTGCGACGAAGTAAGGGCGACCAGTGCCGAAGCGGCACGACGGCAAAAGATCTATGCCGAGCACGAGCGTCGCCTCGAGCTCCGACGCCGACAACGCGAAGCCGAGCAACCGGGATCCGGGTTCAGTGTGGGGACGCTGGTTGCGGGCATCATCATCGGCATGATTATTTTTTTCACGGTGCCCAGAAAGGGAACGGCGATGGCCATATATTCGTTCCCTCTCGCCTTTACCCGTGGCGGCTACGGCCAGGCGATCAGCGCTTCGGCAAATCGAGGCGTCCCGACAGCACCGCTGCGGCGAGCTCAGCATCGCTTATATCCATGATTCGGTCGATCGTGCCCTGCGACAGTTCGTCAACCAGCGCAAGAATCTCGCCCTGCAGCGCTGACAGTTGGTCCGCGCGGGCCGTCAGATGCGCGAGCATTTCGCGCTGCTCCGGCGTCGTCGCTTCCGCCTGCCAGCGCTGAATCTGCTCGCGTTGAAACGACAAGAGATCCCGGTGCTCATCGAACACCTGGCGCGCGCGAGCGCCACGTCGTTCATGGCATGCGGACGGGACCTGCATTGCCCAAGTTTGTCGCACGTGATCTGCGCCTCCATCAACTGTGCGCCGAACAACTCGAACATGAGTGGCAAGAGGCGGATCGGCCGCCAGACGGGCGTTCGCGATTTGGTGGTTTTCGTGTGGTGACTCCCGCCGGTGGACGAATGCGCGTGACATTGCCGGCTAGGCTGGCCGGCGTCGACGATGGGCTCGATTGTATCGCGTGGCCGCGGCACGCCAAATCGTGTGCGGGACTGGATGTCCTACCCGCAAGCCACGCAGTCCTGAGCAATGCGCTTCCGTTCGCCGTGCGATAATCATGACTCTCTCAGGTTCTGGCGAAACCTCCCCGGTTTGCCGGAACGTTCGGGCCGACTTTTCCTGGTCGGCCTTTTTTTCGCCCGCGCAGTGATTCGATGCCGGCGGGCACCGGGTTGACCGTCGCTAACCGGACGATCCAGACAACCGGTTAGAATAGTCTGGTCATTGCGGAGTGCCCGTGTCGATAGCAGCCGAATCAAGGCGACGATCATCGACTTGCAGCGCGCGGTCGGAATTAGGACACAATATTTGACAATCGCTGAAGTTTCATATCATCGACGCTGCCTAAAATAGGCTGGCTGCATGTGCGGCAGAAAATTCCAGAAAAATATTGAGAGAAAAATGGTACTCAGACCACCTGCGCTCGGGGAGCTGACATATCGCGATCTGTACAACGCGATCCACCGGGGGCTCTTGCAGCGCAACCGCCTGCTGCGGTTGGACACGCCGCTCGGCCAGAACGCGCTGATTCCGTTGCGCGCACGCGGCTCGGCGCGGCTCGGCCGCGATTATCACTGGACCGTCGATGTCGCGTCGCTGCGCGGCGACACCGCACTGCTGGCGCTGATGCATCAACCGGTGACGTTGTGGCTGCAACAGCCGAGCGGCCCGTATGACGATGCGGTGTATCGCCCGGTCCACGGCTTCGTGCATAAGGTCGGCTACCTGGGCGGGGACGGTGGACTATCGACGTACCAGCTCGAATTCTCGTCGGCGCTGGTGTTCCTGGGCCGCACGCATAACGACGAAGGCTGGCTCGAAAAGACCGCGCAAGAAATCGTATCGGACCTCTTGAATCGCTATCCGCAGATGCAGGGCCGATTCCGCTTCAACCTCGACCGTGAGCCCGTGGTACGCTCGTGGTGCCGACAAAGCGAAACGGATCTGCACTTCTTCCACCGGCTGCTCGAGGACGAAGGCTGGTATTGCTACTGGGTGCATGAGCCAGTGCGCGATGGCGAGACGCCCAAGACCACGCTGGTCATCGTCGACCAGGTTGCAGCACTGCCCGACGCAAAGCCCGCCGACTTCGTTCGCGACGCAGGCGACGGCGAGGCGGTCAACGGTTTCACGCACTGGGCGGCGATGCAGACGATGCAGAGTCTGCGGTACGAGTCGAGCGCATTCGATTACAAACGCCCGAAGTCCCGCTTTGAAGCGGCGAGTACGCTCGCGTCAATCAGCTACGTGACGGACGACGGACGGCACCAGGCGCAGCAGCATCGCATTCCGAACGTGCCGATGACGGTCTATGAGCCGACCGCGTACGGCTATCCCGATTCCGACAGCGGCGCGGCCCGCGCGCGCCGGCGCGTGCAAGGCTGGGATGCGCGCGCCCGGCGCTACTTCGGGGTTGGCAGTCTGCGCTGGCTCAATGCGGGGGCGCGCTTCGTGCTGAACGACCATCCGCGCCATCCGGAGCGCGACGACGCCGACCGCACGTTCCTGGTGGTCGAGGCGCGCTGGTTCATCGAGAACAACGTGCCGATCGGCCAGCCGATGACTGAATTCCCGCTCAGCCTGCGCGCGACGCTGGCTGAGCAGCAGGCGGCACACGGCGCACGCTTCGCGACGCCGGGCCACGCCGAGGACGGCACGGCCGGCTTCTTCGTGCTCGAGGTCGAAGCGCAGGATGCGCGAGTCGAGTTTCGCAGCCCGTTCGAGCACGCGAAGCCGGCGATGTCGATCGAGCACGCGCTCGTCGTCACGCAAGACGGCATCGAGGCCTGGTCGAACGAGCGGAATCAGGTCCGCGTCCATTTCGCATGGGACCGAAAAAACCCGGACGGCGCATTCAACGCGTCGCCGCTACTGTCGTCGATGCAGTCCGACACCGGCAACGGTTACGGGGCGGTGCACGTGCCGCGTGCGGGCGAATGGGTGCTCGTCGGTTACTGGAACAATGACTGTGACAAGCCCTTCATTCTGGGGCGGGCCAGCGGCGGCACGACGCCGGCGCCGTGGCATACGAACGTGCTGCTGTCGGGCTTCCAGTCGCAGGGCTTCGGCAACACCGGCGCGTACAACGCGTTCGTGCATGACGACGCGACGAACCAGGGCGGCACGCGGCTTATCAGCTACACGGGCAAGAGCTATGCCGCGCTCACCCAGGGCTACCTGATCCAGCAGGACGGCAACACGCGCGGCCGGTATCTCGGCCAGGGGTTCGTGCTGCATGCCGACGAATACGGTGCCGTGCGGGCGAGCAAGGGCCTGTCGATCAGCACGCACCCGAAAGCCTACGACGACGAGCAACTCAGTGTCGACGAGGCCCGCACGCAGTTGCAGAAGGCCGGGATGCTGGTGGAATCGCTATCGAGCGCCAGTACGACCGCGCAGGCCGAATCGCTGCAGGCGGGTCAGGACGCGCTTAAGGATCTGACGACGGCCGCGCAGCATACCGTGTCGGGACAAACCTCGGGCGGAGTGACTGCCGGCGGCGGCACGGGCAACGCCAACGGGTTCGCGAAGCCGGTGATCGTGGTCGCGACGCCCGCGGACTTTGCCGCGGTGGCGGATCGCTCGGCGCATGTGGTGGCCGAAGCAGAAGCCAACGTGATCAGCGGCGGGAACACGCACCTGGCGAGTGGCAAGTCGCTGATCGCGGCGGCTGCGGAGAAAATTAGCCTGTTCGTGCAGAAGGCCGGCATGAAGCTGTTCGCCGCGAAGGGGCCGATCGAAGTGTCGGCGCACACCGACGAGATCAAGCTTAACTCGGGCAAGGATACGTCGCTGTTCAGCAAGAAGCGGATCGTGATCGAGGCAACCGACGAACTGATTTTGAAGTGCGGCGGCTCGTATCTGCGCCTGACCAAAGCGGGTATCGAAGACGGCACGCGCGGCGCGCGCACGATCAAGTCGGCATCGTTCAGCCGGCAGGGGCCCAGTTCGGTGGCCGAGCACATGAACAGCCTGCCGACGGCGAAATTCAACGACCCGTACGTGCTGCGCAATCGCGTCACCGGCGAGGCCCTGAAAAACCACCCGTACGAACTGATCCGCGGGGACGGCACGCGCCTGACCGGTGTGACGAACGAGCTCGGGCAAATTACCGAGCAGAAGAGCGAGGATATCGAGAAGCTGGCGGTGCGCGCGTTGCGACCGACGCCGAGCGGCCCCGCGGCTTGAATCCGAAAATCGATGCGGAAATTGAAGAACGAAAATGACCGATAACACGAATCAAGGCGGCGATTCGCCCTTCAGCGACGACGCCGAGCAAGAGGTCGTGCGGCAGATCGGGCGCACGGACAAGGACGGCGCGTCGGTCGGCCACTTCACGCTGACGCCGGCGAGCGACACGCGGAGCAAGGAACTGCTGTGCGACGTGCGGCCGATCATTCCGGTGATCTTCCTGCCGGGCGTGATGGGCTCGCCGCTGGTGAACACGGCAACCGGTGACGAGATGTTCTTTGCGCCGAACACGGACGGCTGGCTGGGGGACGCGGGCGCATTGCCGACCTTGCTTGGCATGTGGTTCAAAGGCGCGTCCTCGCGGGAAACGCAGTTCGATCCGACCATGGCCGCAGTGACCCCGTTCGGTCCGATCCGTGCCGGCAAACTCCAAAAGAGTGACACGGAAAACCAGTATGTCGACGAGGCGGAGGCGCGCCGACGCGGCTGGGGCTCGGTGTATCGGTCGAGCTATCAGCCGGTACTGGCGTGGCTGGAAGAGCAGTTAAACGACGTAATGCACCTAAACGAGGTGCAGGGGCAATGGGTCACGCCCGACCTCGACGGCAAGAAGTGGACACTCAAGCCCCTGCTGGATACCGAGCCGGCCGACTATGGGGCGACCGATGCCGGCGCGCAAGGCCGGGGGCAGAAGCTCACGGAAAAATCCGAGGCTTTCCAGCACTTCGTGAAATACCGGTACCGGGTGTATGCGATCGGCTACAACTGGCTGCAATCGAACGAGAAGTCGGCCAGGGACGTCATCGAGGGCCGGGATTTCGAGGACAAGAAAACCGGCAAGAAGATGCGCCTGATGGGTATCAAGGAGATCATCGCAGAGAACGACAGCGGCAAGGCGATCATCCTGACCCACTCGATGGGCGGCCTGGTCGCGCGCATGGCGATCGCGATGCACGGCGCGGCGGACTTGATGCACGGCGTGTTCCACAACGTGATGCCGGCGACCGGCGCGCCGATCGCAGCGAAGCGGTTCCGCACCGGCGGCGGCAGCGAGGGCGGGCTGAACGGCTTCATCAACGGCGCGCTGCTCGGCAGCAACGCGGACGAGTTCGTGGCGGTGGCCGCAAACGCGCCGGGCGCGCTCGAACTGTTGCCGATGCCGGATTATCACAACGGTGAACCGTGGTGGATCTTTGCGCGGCTCAACGGTGAGCCGGTGATGAAGTTGCCGAAAGAAGGTGACGTTTACAAAGAGATTTATACCAATTCAAAATGGTTTGGTTTGGTGCCGGAAGAATCGGCTTCGCTGCTCGATCCAGCAGGAATCGTCAAAGAGCGGCTGGACGATTTGGGGCGCGGGGATACAGTTTCTGAAAACTTCAACAAGACAATGAAGAATGTGGTAGACAATCAAAATAATATAAAATCAGTCTACCACGATAACACGTACGTAACCTATGGGGATGGCGCTTTAAAGCCAAGGGGAGCAGCTGCTTCGAGCGAGAGTCACAGCAAACCCACGATCGAGAAAGGCAAGAAACTCGACGATCTGTTGGCGTGGGGGACGGTAATCTGGAAAGGCATCGTGCCGCCGGACGTGACGGAGGAAGAACTGCGGGCCGCGCGGTTCATGCACGATTCGCATAGCGGCACGGTGCGCGTGCACCTGGACTCGCGCAACGTCACCATCGAATTCGAGGTGCAGAAGGTGGCGAAGCTGCCCTCGGGCAGCGACGCGCCCGACCCCGAGAAGAATGGCATCGTGCCCGGCGACGGCACGGTGCCGGTCTGGTCGGCCGAAGCCCCTGCGCGCGGCGCGAATGGTGGTGCGGCCCCAGGCGTACAAATGGTGTTTGACCAAGGAGGCTATGTGCACCAGGAAAGCTACAACCATCCGTGGGCGCGCTGGGCGCTACTCTACAGCATCGTACAAATTGCGCAGGATGCACCGGAGCCGAAATGCTGACGCGTATTGGCCGACTCCTGGTTTTAGTGGCGGGCGTGTGCGCCTGTTCGATAACGTTTTCCGGTGAACCGACCATGACGAATCCCTTGTTGTCCAAGCCGCGCCCGTGGTGCATCGGCCGCTTTGTGTTCGATCGACCCACAGCCAGCAAGATCACGAATCAGCAATACGCGTTTCGGGGAGAGAAACTAGAGACCCAGCACAATGTTCCGATTGCCACTTATCAGGCGAAAGTTGGTGAATTGGAAAGAAAGCTAAAAACAAGGAAAAGAGTCGATCCAGGGAATGGTAGCAAGCCGATTGACCATGTGTGGCTCGAAAAAGAGTTTTCGCCGACGAGCAACTCGAAGGTCTTCGCTTACGTAGATGCTTATACCGAGGGAGTTAAACTTCCCTTTGATTCTGAAGGGTATATCTACGATAACAACACCTTGCTCCATACAACTGGGTCATTTGGTTCAAGTGGTTTGGATAAGTTCGAGCCTGTTTACACCGATCTCTATCGTCGCATCAAGGCGCGCGACAACTGGTCGGTGCCGACCGAATCGGGTTTTTGCTTCGATGGCGGGATCGTCACGGGTTCTTCAACCTATCCCGAAGAAGTCAGCCAGTCGTTCGCGCTGATGCCGGGGCGGCCGGCGCTGCTCGTCGTCCAGATGCGCAAGTCGATGAGTGCGGACCAAGGACGTCCACTGACCAAGACGCTTCCTGATCTGCGCGCGCAGATGGACCGCGTGTCGAGCGGCAGCTACCGCATCCTGCGGCAAGGCAAACGCACGGTGGCCGGGATGGACGCCGAGGAAGTGCTGTTCGCGCTGAAGGAAGGCGAAATCACGTCGTACCGCTTCTACCTGCTCGCGCCGGGTGATCCGAGCACGTTGGCGAAGCCGCATACGGCCATCCAGTTGCTGCTCGGTGCGAGCAGCCCCGATTTGAAGCCTGAAGAGGCGACGTCCCCGGTCGACGAGGCCAGTGCGCTGCAAACGTGGGACACGCTGCTGAACAGCCTGCGTCTGCGGCCGGGCGCGGTCTAAGCGAGGAAGACATGCGACGTTACGACATCGTGAAGGGTGACACGACGACCGTCGGCGGCATCGTGCAAGGGGGCGATGCCGCCGATCTGATCGGCGGCCGGGAGCAAGCCTACGAGCACGATCCGGTTTGGTGCCCCGTCTGCAAGACGGTGGGCAAGATCGGCTGCACCGGAGCGCGGATCTCCACCACCGGACCGGATGGGCGGGAGGCCGCATTGAGCGACGATCTCTGCCTATGCGCGTGCCCCACCCCGCCGAAACTGGTGGCATCGCAATCCGTGTCATATATCGAGGTCTGAACAGGGCTCCCATGCACTTGCACCGTATTGTGTTCCTGGTTCTGCTCACATCCTTTGCATTTCTCTCCGGATGTGCGGCATTGCACATCTGCGGACCATTCGATAGTTACGAAGAAGGCATTGGAAAGTACGTTGACTGGCAGGCCGAAACTTTGTCAGCCTACCATTTGGGGGTAGAGCAGGCACGGGATCAGTGCAAGGATGAGCTGATCGAGCAATGTGTCGTCAAGTATGTAGAACTGTGCCGGAATCGCTCGGACGAGCGTTTCAGGAACATGAGCAAAGCGGATGCTGATCACGCTTGCGCCCGTGTCGATCCGTTTATTCAAGAGCCCGGCATGACATGCGAACGATTTCAGGAACGCGCCGACGCTGCCAGAATATGGAGGTCCGTCAAATTGCCTTGGCAAGACGCGTGCGGGAGTTGCGCCTACGAACCCAATGCGCAGCATCGCGATCCGTTCATCCCACGTGCTGACGCTCGCATGTTCGACGCGTGTATGGTCGACAAGGGTTTCAAGTTGGTTACCAAAACAAGCCGGGGGACATGCGAGCCCCATGGGATCTTGAACGGAGTCTTATAACGGAGCACGGGGTGAGCGCAAATACGACGCTACGGAATCTTGAAGGACAACTCTCGATGTCTGAATCGAATTCTGGCCAATACCCCTGATCCAAACATCGCGATGACGATTCCCTATTTCCTGGAAACCCGCGGGATTGCCATGGCCGACGGCCAGCTTTTCGCTGAAGGGCGCGAGCTGGACGTGTTTGGCGATTCGCTCGACACCCAGGACATTTTCAGCCTTGCGATGACGGCGTCGCTCGAACTGCGCGGCCAGCCCGTCGTCTGCCAGGACCTGTTGCCTGAGCTGTCGATGCGCATTGAAGCGCACCCGCTTCCCGCAGGCGGAAACCCGGGGGGGCTGATGCAGTACATCGATCACGCGTGGCGGTCCGTGGCCGAGGTCCTGATCCAGCGGCACGGTCGTCTGGAGAGGGATGAATGCGTGACACTGACGGCGCCGGCGGGCGTGCACATGACGCTGGCGCGCACGAGCGGACTAGCCGCCCTGCCGCCACACGCCATGCGCCTCCGGGTCGACTACAGTCCTGTCATCCTCGCCCGGTTTCTCGTCGCGCGGCACGAGCTGCCACTGATCCAGCAGTCGCACCGCACCACGGCTCCCTTCGCGAGCGTGAAGCAGCCGCACCCGCCCCGTCTCGCGCCCGACACGCCGTCGATCGCGGAGCTGATTCGCGAGGCGCTGATCAAAACCGAGCAGGCCGCGGATGACCGATTCGCGCGCCTGCCGATGCCGGTACGTTACCGCGCCAGTGGCGCACTCGGCGCCTGGTCCCGCGTCAGGGCGGCCGCCGGCCCAAGCGGTACCGAGTTGACGAAGCGGTTGCGGGACGATCCGATTTCGCTGATGCGATCGGATTTCGGCACCTATCTGGAATGGTGGAGCAACGGCAGCCCAACCCTGTTTAGAAGCACCGACGATCGAGCCCGTGGCCACGGCACGCTGTGCTGGCAGATGTTCGACGCGTGCGAGGGTGTCTTGTTCGAACCCACTCCGCCGCTGCACCACCTGCTCGACGATGCGTTCATTGCCGACGACGTGCCGGTTGGCACGATCGAGTTGCCGGCCGAGACGATGTGCATTATTCCCGATCCGTCGTGGTGGGGGCATCGCGGCGGACTGGACGCGATCATGCTGTTTCGCCGCGGGCCTGGGTCGCACTCCGGGTACGCGACGAGCGACGTGATCAATGTGCTGTTCTGGACCGATGTCCGGGCGGAATCCTGGCTCGAAACGGGAAACATCGCGATCCCGCTGGATGATCCCCAACGAACCATCCGCCAGTTCCTCGATGGCATCGGTGCCGATCTGACGCAGAAGCAGGAAGTCGACGCCGACACGATCGCTGCCACGGTGCAACATTGGCGACGCGTGCTCGACTATGCGATCAAGATGCTGCTCTACCTGGCAACCGGCGAGGCCCAGGTCGTCCAGGATCGCGCTTACACAAACGCGCCGCGTGATTTCGGCGGGTTGGGCAAGCGCAAGCGCACCGAGCGGCTGGCGCAAATTGAAATGCTATACGACCGTCACGTGATCGGGCCCGCCGTGCTCGATGCGGCGCCCGCCGCGTCATCGCCATCCGACGGCACGCACCGGGAGGTCCGGGGCCACTGGCGCCGGCCGCACTTCAAAATGCAGCCGCACGGGCCACAGCGGTCATTGCGCAAACTGGTCTTTATCGGGCCCACCCTCGTGCGGGCCGATCGCCTCGGTCTGGCATGATTGCGCGGTCGAGATTCATTCACGAGTGGGCACGATGGAAAGCAGGAAACGACGACTATCGGATCGACCGTGTGCCGAAGCCTTGGTGGGCAGGTGAAGAAGCCGCCTGAGCGTACCGAACCGACTACGCGGAAGTGTCGTTCGGTGCTTGACCGCCTCTCAACGCGCACATACATAATATGCACTACTGAAGGAAAACGTGATGCACATACCGAAGATCGTAGTCGTGACATCTGCCCTCAATGCAATCTCGTGAGCGCGAGGCGACCACCGCGCGGATCTAACTTTACTTTTCGCGGGCGCGAACTAAACTCCGATCTTGTTGATGTCGCTCAGTAAAGTCGTGCCCCTCGAAGAGATCCCAAACACGCATGAACTTTACTTCGGCTGACGACAACACTATGCCCAGACGCGCGCGTCATAGGTCCAACGGCGCAGCTTGGTAGCAGTGATGTGTCGCGTATCCAGGTGCGCGGGATTGATCAGCACGTTCACCTCCTCCGGGACGACGACCGACGGCACGCAGTACAGCGCGGTGGCGCCCTCTGACAGCCACGCGTCACCGAGATCCAGACTGACCTTGCCGGCCGGCAAAGCGTCCCAGCCCACTGGTGCCGATGTCGCATCGAGGGTGCGTGCCTTCGCCCACACCTCGTCGGGGACCTCGAGGCGGACCAGATAGCGGTTGAGTGGCAAGTCTCCGCCGCTCAGATGAACAACTGTCTCGAGGCAGGCGAGCGCGATGTTCGAGGCCGTGTACAGCACGGCGCGACCCGACCGGTTCCAGCGACCACCGGTGCGTTTCGCCCCTTCGCCGCTTAGGTCGTCCGCCGTGTAGTCGGGCGTGTCGGTTGCGATTCGCCAGAGCGCAACCGTCATGCATATGCTCCGCTTTGCATCCGTGCGAGCACGGCGCCGACGAGCTCCTGGCCTGCAACGGTATCCATCAATTCCGCCGGCTTGCGGCCACCCAAAGCGGGATTGGTCCGCTCGATCCACTGCGCGACCCAATGAGCGGCGTCGAACCCGGCCGGTTCGCCGGATTCCTCAACCATAGACTGAACCTGACCAATCAGCTTCGACAGGCCCACAACGCGCTCTGTGTGCTCGGTCGACAGCGGCTGTTTTGCCTTCGACTTGCGGACCACCGTCGTTCGCGGAAATCCGAGGACGCCCATGAGCCGGTCCTGCGTGGTCGCCATGCGATCGGCGAGCAGAATCACGGTGTGGGCGTCGACCCCATGCTTGATCCAGTCAATACGTTCCATCGGCGAGGCGCGGTAAATCCGCTGAAAGTCGAGCAATTCGAGCTCGTGCGGCTCGACCGCACGCGGCCGCGCGCGTGCAGGCAGGGCATGTCGTTTCTCGATTGCGCTCATTGCGTGCTCCCGTTCATATGGACTTTTATTTTATGCCAAATGGTCAAATCTGTCGAGATGACTTGCGGCCCGCGGCGGTCAATCGCTACCGGCAGTGTGGCAGTCGTCGCGCTTTTAGCGCTCGCGCGCGAGCCGCGCGTGATACTTCGCCGCCTCGCGACGCATCCGCGCCTCTTCCGGCGACACGTAGATCGACGTCGTGCCGAGCGACGCGTGCCCGAGCGTGCGCTGCACGACCTCGAGCGCGACCCCGGCGGCCAGCATCTGCGTGCCGACCGTGTGCCGGAACGCGTGCGGCGACGTGCCGGCCAGCTTCCGCCGCTCTGCCTCCGACAGTTCGGGCATCGGCTCAAGCAGCTGCGCGATCGCCCACTGCGTAAGCCCTCGCGCGCCGCGCACCGAATACCCGCGGGTGGCCGGGCTGGCGGCTGGCGCGTCGGCGTCATTGGGCGCGCCGAACTTCGCACGGGCCCGCAGCGTCGGCGGCACGACCAGCGGCGCGATCAGCGGCAAGTCCGGCGGCCCGGCCGCCGCATCGAAATCCAGCCCGCGATCGCCCCAGTGCGCGCGCAGCGCGTCGACGCAGTCGTCGCTGATCGGCACGAAGCGCTGCTTGTTGCCCTTGCCGATCACCTCGAGCAGCCAGCTGGTCGGCGCCAGCGCGTCGCCGGCGTCGACGTCGTATGCCACTGCCGTGCCGATCGACGCGGCGTGCGTGCGCAGCCACGCCACCAGCACGCGCGCCCGGCCGACGCCAATGCGCGGCACCGAGCGCCACCACTGGCCGCCGCGGCGGTTCACCAGGGCGACGAGCTCGCCAAGCGTGTGGATCCCCTCGCCTGCCAAGCGCGCCGCGACCGCCCATCGCCCCGCCACCTGCTCGATCAACTGCAGGGTGACGGGCGTGAGGCGCGGCTCGCCATATTTCGCGATCGCCGCCTGCAGGTGCGACACCAGCACCGACGAACCGTTGCGCAGCGCCGCCGCGACCAGGTCATCGCGCATCGTGCGCAGCAGCCGCTCGATGTCGATGTGGGTGGTCGTGTCCGGATCGAAGTACAGCCGCGCGATCGTCGCGATCGACAAGCCTTTCACACGCGCGCGCAGCGCCGTGAATTTGGTACGGCTGTAGGTGCGCTGCTGCAGCTGTTCCAACTGCTGGGGACGGTTGACCATGAGGGTCAGTAGAGAGGTGCGTCTGGATAACGCGGGTTGTCGAGCTGCTCACGCAACCAGGCGTCATGGCCCAGTGCGTCGATCACGGCCGGCGGGACACACTGCCAATGCCACTTGTCCACGCGTGTCGGCCATCCGGTGCGCCGGCGCAACCGATCCAGCCAGCCGCCCGGTGCCGGAATCTCAGCGGCCGCTTCGCCGTCCAAGCGCCAGTAACGGTATCGCTTTGTCGTGCGAGTGCGGATCGCGACCGTCACGCAGTCCCTGTTGTGCAATGCCTCGACCGACTCCCCGCGCCGTTGTGCTTCGGTCATCACGGCGACAGCCTGCTCCCGCAACGGGAAGTGATCCACGCGCACCTTCCGGAAGGTCGCTTCGTCGCCCTGGCGGGTCGCCAGCCAGCATGCACCGGCAACCAGCCGGTGCATGCCGTTCGAGCACACGAGCGCAGCGCCCCAGCCCTGCAGACGCAGCCCGTAGGCGGCGCCGGGCGCCGGAAAATGTTCGTCACCCAGCTCCGACTCGAAATAGCGCAAGGTTTCCGGGCCCCAGCCGTCGCCGTGCAGGCCGGCGAGCAGTTCGCGCCAGGTACGCGCGTCGGGCGCAAAGCTGCGGTGGAACAGCCCCACGATGTTACGCACCGGCACATCGAGATACAGCGTGCGGGATGCCGGCGCGCTGTCTTCGCGCCCGAAGGCGGCGTATCGCGACAGCCCGATGGTCGACGCGCTCAACTCCTGGCTAAGCGCGACCGGCCGATCAATGAGGGGCACCGGCGCCCGCGCGAGTTCCGCGCGGATGGCCGTGAGAGCGGAGCAGGTGTCGGGCATCGTAGCGCCTCGCGGGTTCAGATCGCCTGCACGGATGGTCCGCCCGTGGCGGGAATCGGCGAACGCAGCTCGGCGGCCGGAATGGGCAGCAACTGCGCCTTGGTCAGCGGCCGGCGGCCATGAGAGGCGGCTTTTCTCATTGGATCGGAAAACGTGAGGAGCAAACCTTGCCACAGCGTTCGCACTGGTAAGCTTGGTCCCCGCTGTCGTTGAGGATGTAGTGATAGTGGGTATGCGGCACCCAGCGATGCATGCCCATCAGGCACGTCAACCGCACCATCCAATTGCGAAACATGATTTCCTCCGGATCGGTTGTAGCAGCCCGCCCCGCCCGGGCAGCGCTTCGTTCAGGGCTGGGGGGTGGCCGGTAACGCGCGCGCTGCGGCGAGCACGATCTGTCGGCATTGCTCGGCATCCGCGCGGGCGCGATGACGAGTCGTCGGCGCGCCCGCGCCGAGCATCGTTGCGGCATCGGCCAGGCTGAGCCGACGGCCGGCCCAATCGCCTAGCAGCCCGATCGTGCAGCCGAGCCGTCGTGCCGGTAGCGTCAGGCCGTGTCGTCGCGATGTTTGGAGGAGCAGGCGCTCGTCAAACGCCGCGTGGTGGGCGATCCACAGCCGACCGGCGAGCAGCTCGGCCACCTGCGGTCCGACGCTCGCCCAGCCGGGCGCACCGGCGACGTGCGCGTCGGTGATCCCGTGGATCGCCGTCGCGTCGGCCGGGATCGGCATCACGGGCTTGACGAGCGTGTCGAGCAGCACGGCGCCGGCGCGATCGAGAATCGCGATCTCGACGATCTCCGCCTGGAAATCAAGGCCGGTTGTTTCGGTGTCGATGAACAGCGGATCGGCGGCCAGCCACGCGTTCGCCGTGACGTGCAGGCTGCGTGCCGCGTCTTCCCGCTCTTGGCGCGCGATGTCGGCGCGGCACGCGGCGCAGACACCGCGTCGGTCCAACCAATCGATCGCGGTACGCGCGCCGCAGATCTGGCACGCCCGGGTACCGGCCAGCGCCCGGCCGGCCGCGAGCGCCGCCGCTTGCGCCTCGCTCGGTGCGCGGGCCGCGCGCATCGGCACGGTCGACGCGGGGTCGTACAGCGCGATCCACGCGTGGCCCTGCCAGTAGTGCGCGACCGGCGCCTGGCCGTCGACGAGATTGCGCCGGGCCTGCTGCAGCTCGGTTTTCGTCTGCAGGACCGCTGGCGCCGCGGCGCGGTTCGGGTAGCGCATCGGTATCCTCTCTGGTCAGCCTATTACATCATGGGCAAACTGTCGTCACTGTTCAACACGACGCGCCAACTGTGCGTCGATCGCCCGCAATTGCTGGCGATTTACTGCTCGCCATTCTGCGCTGGTGAGCCAACCACGTTGCCAAACGCGCTCGCGCCAGCCAGCAGACTCGAAGCGGCCAATGCGTTGCACGTTTTCCAAACCAAAGTGCGAAAGCGGGAGACGACGAACGCGGTCCTCCCACACCCACCAAGCCAAACTCGCGACAACGATTCCCGCCGCTGCCAGCAACACAATCGACAATGGGTTCATCCTCGCACTCCGAGTTCAGAGACAGGTTGGTTGCTCGCCGTTTACCCGGCCGAAGATCATTCGGCGGTAGCCGTTCGAGTGGTCGCGAAGGTGTCGGCCCAGCGCTCATTCGTGACTGCGTCGATCGTCGCAATGGCCGCCGCGCGGGACGCGTCGATGGTCTTCGCCTCGCTCTTCGGCACGTGTTTTCCCGACAGCACGTCGGAAACCGCGTAGCAAGGCGAGTCACCGATCGACAAGCCGACAATGCCGTGCACAGCCCATGTCCGTCCCCGGTGCTCGAACGGTATGCCGATCACCTCGACATCACCAGTTTGCATCGCGACGGGAAACACGATCGCATCGAGAAATTGTGGGGCCGGTCTGGTCGGCCGCTTCTTGTTGGGCATGCGGGCCATGCTTAGCTCCTATTCGGCAGCAGCACGTCGACGTCAGACACGAGCTGTTCGCCGGCGCCCGAAGCGGGAGTATCCCCACGGTCCCCCTCGATCGCCCGAATCTTCATGGCGGCATCGAGCCGTTCATGCGCGAGGGCTGCGGCCTCGTCGGCGCTGCCGAGGATCCGGAAGCGGTGTTCGCTGTCGAGCCGGCCGACGACGTCGAGCTCGACCGGCTGGGGGGCCACCCGCGCGAACACGCGCGTCCGGGCATGGACCGACGCGTCGCCGCGGCCTTTGGTGTACCGAGCGGTGGTTTTCATGCGCCCTCCCCTCAAAACCCGTACCGGTTGTCGCCCCAGCGGCGCAGCACCTGATAGTCGTGCTCTGGCAGCACGATCAAGCCGGCTTCCGCCGCCTCAAGCACGCGCGCCATCTGTCCGCTTAGGATCAAGTTGCCGTGTAAGCCATAGAAGTACCAGGCGAAGCGGTGGCCGATGCGCGCGTCGAACTGGTTCAGCTTCCCGTACAGGCTGTATGCATCCAGCTTCGCGGTGTTCTTCAACTCGGCGATCTTGCGCGTGTGCGTCCAGGCCGGCACGTAGTCCAGCTGGCGACCGGTGCGGGGGTCGTCGTAGTCTTCGGTCTTGAACACCCACCGTCGACAGATCCGCTCGCCGGCCCGGCCCGCGCTCGACGCGGCCCAGTCGTCGAAGAAGCGGCGGCCTCGCCACTGGTGCGCATCGTAGCCGGGCGTGAGGTCGCGCACGCGGACTTCACGCGATTCGCCTGTCTGCCTGTTCGTCTCGACCAACAGGCGATCGCCTTCGCGCTGACGCCGCTCGCGATAGATCGCCTCGGCGAGCGCCGTGAAGCGCTGTATGTCGATCACCGCCGCGAGGCGATAACGCGGCGCGCCGAGTTCGCGCCGCTCGAATTGCGTGACGGCGGCGCCGCGCAGGTAGCCCCGGCGAAGCTCATCGGCATCCGGCAGCCCCCAGGCAGCGTCGCGCGGGAACACCTCGCGCTCGACGAACTCCTGTTCCTCCCAGATCTCGAGCTGCACGAAGTTGTCCTGGTCGCCGCCGCGGTCGTACGCGAAGTAGTGGCGCCGCGGCTGGATCTCGACCAGCTGGTAGCCCGAATCCTTATGCGCATGCCATACCTCATGCACCGAGCCGCCGTGGACGGCCAGCTGCGCGTCGATCCACGCGGAATAGTCAGCCGCGATCTCGCGCCCGTCGGCATCGACGATGCGCGCCGGCTGTTCGCCGAATTCGTCGCGCGCCTTCACGTGCCGCGCGCCGCGGTACTCGGTGCGCGTCGCGAACGCCGTGAGCAACTCGGCGTGCTTCGGGGTGACAGGCGTCGTCGCGACGATCGTCGCCAGCACGTCGGTCTGCAGGTCGTATTCCTTGCGCATCAGCAGGCTCCGTTCAGGATGAGGGGGGGCGACGCCGCACGGTCCGGGAACACCAGCGCGTCCAGCCGCGCGAAGTCGGCCATGAACGACTTCCGGCCGTGCGGCTCCAGATGCTGCACGACCAGTGATTCCCACATCGCGTGCACCGCGTATGCGGCCGCTTGGGCACGAGCCTCGCGCTCGACTTCACCGGCGGCCCGATGTGTCGCGACTTCAGCCATGTAATGGCGGATTGCTTGCTCCGCGTACGCGGTGAGATTCGCGTAGCTCAGGGTTTTGCTCACGGTGTCACGCTCCGGTCGATCGAGCGGCTGCCGGCGGCACGCGCTGCTCGAGGTGGATCACGTTCGACCGCGCAAACGTCACGCGCTCGGGGATGAAGAAACCGCGGTATTCCTGACCGGCGCCGGCGGCACCGACGAACTCGGTGACGAACGCGCCGTAGCTGTCTTCGTCGACCAGACCGTCGTGCACGCGATCAAGACACACGGTCGCGCGCAGGCGCGGACCGTCGACCGGCTGCAGCTCGACCACATCGCCGCGCTCGATGGTGTCGCGCCGGCGATCGCGGAGCTGATCCCAGCCGCGCTCGAAATCCTCCACCCGTTCGAAGTCGCTCGGAAACCGATAGCCCCACGACCGACGCAGCAGCAGCCAGGCGGCGATCGGCATCGGCGCCTGGCCGGCCTCCCAGCGCTGCACTTGACGCTCCTTCACGCCGAGCAACGCGGCAACCTGCGCCTGGGTGCGCCGGCCGCGCAAGCGAGCGGACTTGATCTCGTTGGGCGTCGGCCCGCCGTCGTACGGCGCGACTTCGAGCGTCACGCCCCCGTCCCACTCCAGCGTGACCGGGCCGTAGCATTTCTCGCAGGTCGCGGCCGCGCCGTCGTAGCTGTCATCGGGATGGTGCACCTCACCGCGTTTGCCGCAGGCCGGGCAGCGATATGCGTACAACACCGACATGAAGCCTCCTGAACAGAAACCCGTCTTAAAGACGTATGACCCAGCATAGCACGTCTTAAAGACGTGTCAAGGGACTTTGATAATGCGCCCTTTCGGGTTTTTGAGCATTAAACGCAATGCCGCTAACGGGAGTTAGCGGCATTGATCGCTGTCTGCCGTTGGCATATGTAGGTCCGACCGCCGGCTGGCAGGAGAATGCTGCCAGTCGCCGCGGTTGTTGCACGGGTGTCATCAGCCTGCGATACCGCTAGAGAGACGCTTTTATACATTTCCCAAATCGTGCTCGTCGCACGCGCCGCAATGTCGGGCTGACTCGCTGGCGCGCTCAATGGACGTCGCGCAGCCGAGATTGCGTATCTCACCACGTCCAGCGTTCGCCCGCCACCTCGGCCCACGCCTCGCTCTCCGACGTGCAGCGATGCTGCTCGGCGGTCAGCGCGATCGCAACCAGCAGGTCGTCGACACGCCGATCGAACGCGTCGCCGTTCTCGAACGGCACCTGCAGCACGGTGACGCCGTCGCGGGTCGGCGTGCGCACGACACCGGCCAGCACCTCGCGCTCGACGCGCTCGAGGACACGGGCGCGGCCGCGGCCGCCCGCGCGCTTCGGTTCGACGCGCAGCGTGACGTGCACGTCGACCCACTGCGCTGCGGGGCGAGCGTCCGCGCGGAAGGTCTCAGCGGCGCTCGCCGGCGTCGACGTCGCGGGTGCGCCCGCGGCCGCCGCCGGCTCCGCGCCGTCGAGCGCCGCGTTGAACAACGCCTCGACCGACTGAAACTGCCGCGCGGCATCCGCCTTGGTGTAGCGCGTGGTGGTCCCGAGGCTCGCGTGGCCGAGCAGCTCCTGCATGTCGCGCAGGTCGGCGCCGGCGTCGAGCCCATGGTTCGCGAAGGTGTGGCGCAGCCAGTGCGTGCTCGCGCGGCGCAGGTCGGCGGCCGCGTTCGGATACGCGATCGCCAGCTGCTCGGCGGCCCGCGCAAAAATCGCCTTGAACAGGCGCCCCACCACGTCCGGGTGCAGCGCCTCGCCGGTCGCGAGACGCGCGATCAACGGCGTGTCGGGCGGCGCCGTCTCGAGGGTGAGCGGCACCGGACGCGTGCGCAGCTGCGCGCGCAGCGCGTCGATCAAGCGGCGCGGCATCGGCACGGTGCGCGCGCGCCGACCCTTGCCGATGACGCGCAGGCTCCACGCGTCGTCGAGCGCGCCGTCGAGCGCCGTGCGCGTGAGCGCGCCGGTGGTCGCCGCGGCGAGCTCGGCGCGGCGCAGCCCGGTCGCGTACGCGAACAGCAGCAGGAACGCATCGCGCGCATGCGCTGCCCGGTTCACCGCCCCATTCGCCCCCCCATTCGGCGACTGCGCGCCGGCGCCGCCAAAGGCGCGATGGAAGGCCGGTGTGGGCTGCAGCACGGTCTGCAGCACGTACTGCCACTGCGCGCGCGTGAGCGTGCGCCCAGTGGTGTCGAGCGCGACGGCCGGCGCGGCCGGCAGGCCGCCGAACGGGTTCACGCGCAGGTACTGCTGGTCGACCAACCACGCGCCCATCGCATTGAGGATCCGCCGCGCGGTGTCGCGGCTGCGCTCGGACAGCGGACCGACGAACGGCCGCCAGGCCGGATCGAACCGTTCGACGCGGCCGCGGCCGATCCAGCGTTCGGCCGGCTGCGGATCGCGCAGGAACTGATCGAGGTACTCGGCGCAATCCGGCGTGTTCAGCGACGACAGCGGTTTGCCCTTCGCGACGATCGCCCACAGCAGCAGCCGTTCCGCTTCGCGCCGGTACGCGCGGCGGGTCGCGTCGCTGCGCGCGCCGCGGATCGAGATCCACGCGTGAACGGCCTGCAGGTCGGTATTCAGCTCGGCCTGATGCGCGGGCACCGGCGCGCGGTTCAGGCCGGCCGAGCCGTCGAGCGCGGCCGGCACGCGCAGCGCCTCGAGCGGCACCACGTCGGCGCCGGCGCCCGGCACCGGCTGCAGCGCCGGATGGCCGGCCGCCAGCTGCCGGCGCGGCGTGACCGCGAGCGGCGACAGGTAACCGAGCGTGTCCGGGTGCTGCGCCACGAAGTCGATGATGCGCTGCGCGCCGATCGCGCCCAGGCGCGGCACCACGCGATACCAGCGCAGCCGCCGCGCGCGGATCAGCGCGAGCAGCTCGGCGAAGGTGGTGACGCCGGTGGCCGCGAGCCGCGCGACGCGTTTCGCGTCGAACCAGCCGTCGAGCGTGTGCGTGGGCTGCGGTGCCTCGACGAGACTGGCCTCCATCCGCGCGAGCGCCGCGTCCTGCCGGTCGCGCAGACGCCGATTGCGCGCGACCTTGCGATCGAGCTCGGGCGACGACGCCGGCGGATAGGTGTCGACGTACAACGCGACGAGCTCGCGTTCGCTGTAGAACGCATCAGGGTCGACCGACTCGCGGAACGCCTCGAGCGTCGGCACTTCGACCGCCCCGCCCTCGGCGCCCCCCGCATGCGCGTCGCGCGGCAGGCTGCCCGGCTTAAGGCGCAGCAGGTGCGCGGCGTCGATGTCGCGCGCGCGACGCGCGGCGATCGTCAGCGTGTCGCGGAGCATCGCCAGCGTGCGACGCGTGACGCGCACGTCGGTGCCCGGCACGCCGTAGTGCGCGTGCAGCGTCGGCTCGTCAAGCCCTTCCAGATACGCGCGGTATAACGCGAAGTGGGAAGTGGTCAGGCGCAGCAGCGGCCGCGACGAATCCGTGGCCCTACGATGATCACGTCGGTGGCCAGATCCGCTCACAAGCCCTCCGACTCGACGACCAGTAGACCGGGGAACCGGTCCTTCATGCGCGGCTGGAGTTCGGGAATCAGTTCGAGACGTCCCTGCCGTTTTGCGTACCGTTCCGCCAACCGCTCGAACTGAGCGTCGAAGTCGGCGAGATATTGCGCCGTCATCGAGTACGGTGAGACGCCCACCTCGGCGCGCATGGCGTCTGCGAGGCGACAGGCGACCGAACCAAAGTGGATCGCACGTTGCGTTTCGAACTCGTACTCGTCGTCCTTGCCGGTCCAATGGTGCTGGCCAGCAACCCACGCAGCACTTTGGCCCACCCCTTCCCGAAGTTCGCGCAGCTCGTCGACACGGGCGGCGCTCAATTCAGATACCACGGTCGCTGGCGGGAGGTCGAAACGCAGGTGGACGTGATCCAACCTGTCGAAGGCCGTCATGTCGTGACGACAGTATTCGGGCAACGCGTCGTCGATGGCGGCGCTGTAATCGTTCGCCTCTCTCGCGAACGCCTCCAACACATAGGCCGCGTCACGATGCGCCAGCTCTCGTCGCTTCGCGTTCGCTTGATCTTCACGTCGCCGATCGCCACGCTTGAGCCACCACAATACCCCGCCGTTGATGAGTGACGCCACAACCGCGCTCGTGAGCACGAGTGTCCAGCCGTTCACCGCCGGTACTTGCGCCGCGGCGGTCGCGACGTGGGAGGCCTCGATTGCTACTTCGAATGCCGCCATAGAGGTCCTTCGATTCTGTTATGCATGGGACCCAGCTCTCAACCTTGGGCCGGCGGGTTCGATGCGGCTGACGCTGCACCGGCGGGTGGCAGCGCACCCAACAGGCGATCGAGAAACCCCGGCAGCACACTACACAGTCCGATGCGTTGCGCCATGTGGGTCCGATAGCCGTCGAGCTTCGCTTCCTCGAAATGCCCGCCTAGGTTCCAAACGCCGGGTTGCGCAAGAGCCGCACGATGGACGGTCGCGACCTGCCCGCAATGGCTGAACGGATGAAAAAACGGCTGCGCGTCGCGCAGACGCTTGATGCCCTCGGGCTTCACGCCGAGCGCGGCCGCGTTCCAACCGGGCTGCCGAATCGCATGTTGCCCCTGGACGCGGGTGTCGCCCGTCCACACCTTCTTCCAGTACCGGGCCTGCACCGGTGGCCGGTTGTCCTTCTGTTCGATCACCAACAGGCTGTCCGTCGAACACAGCAGCGCCATCGCGATCCCTTCGATCGCCTGACGCATCACGTTGCCCGACGCAGGCAGCTTGCCCCCCAGCAAGAGCTTGGTGGAGACCATCAGGTCGTCGAGCACACCGAGCGCGAACGCGCCCATCAAGTCGGTACGAAGCGTGTTGACCTGGACGAGCCGCGCGTTGAGGCCCGGCAGGCGCTGGAAACACGTAGCGCCCCCCGCGGCCAGCTGCTCGAGTTCCGTGCCGAGAGCCGCGACGAACGCGTCACGCACGCGCTGATCGCTATCGCGCAGCGCGTGCAGGACCGCTTTCGGGTCGGTCAGGTCCACAGCGGGTGACGACATAGGACTGCTCCATGTAGCGAGAGGTCGGCAGGTGGCGTATGGCGCAATACGGAAACCGTAGCGGAGCGCACACAGCGCGATCGGCGCCGCGGCCGGGCCGGCGTGGCACGACCGCCTGCCCTGCCCCGTTGCGCCCCGCCGGACGGGGGTCAGGACAGAGTGTAGTGCAGAACGCGGAATCTGACAGCAAAAAGTCACCTATCTGATAAGAACAATTATCAGATGTGTCACTTTTTCAGCCGGATCGACAGATGAAAAACCGTGCTGTATAAAGATATATCTCTATACAGCACGGTTTG
>NZ_LNJS01000005.1:0-16724 GCF_001546925.1 Burkholderia sp. MSMB1588
TCAGCTCTTGTGAAAGTCGAGCTGTGCCTGTTCCGGCGGATCGTCTGAGCCGAGAGCCGCACCTGATACCAGTACATCCTCATCGGCCGAAAGCACCGGGATATGGCGCAACGTCGTCTTCGGTGGGTTGATCGGCGCGGCTTTGGTAACCTCGTCCTGTTCATCGAAGTTCAGCACGACTTCGGCCGAGAATGACGCCCAGCGGCCGTCTGCGCGAGCTTGCCAGAAAACGGACGAGTTGACGCGGTACACGTTTGACGTGCCAACCTTCAATACCTCGATCCACTGCTGTTCTCTCAGCAAGGCGACTGCCCGCTTAATCGTGGGCGCGCTTAGGCCAGTCAGTTTGACCAGCGATGCTTGCGACACCATCACCGCGTTTTGGCGGTTCATGGCTTTGACTAGACTTGTGAGCAGCTTACGTGCGGCCGGGGAGCGAAATGCCAGCTCGTCTAGGTCATCGAGATACTTACGGCTGACCTGCACGAAGCCCTGATTTACCGCGCCCCGCTTGAGTTTCACCAGCTCGGCGCGTAGCTCTGCATTCTCCTGCGCGAGGTGATCCCTATTGGGATCATTCGGAGTAACGTCTTGGCTCATATCGTTAACCTACACCATCATTTGTGATCCGTCATAGCTCATCTTAAGTGAGCTAAGAGGGATCGTCAATGATCTTATGGATCACACAGGATGATCCCAATAGGGATCACCTAGGATGATCCCTTTACAAATCGCCGAATCCCTTGCCAGACAAGGCTTTTCGGCGATTTTGTGCATTCTCCCCTCTTTTCTCTCTTTTAGCGCCGTATAACCCCACCCCGGCCGCTACGCGGCCACCCCGTGAGGGGAAAAAGTGCGCGCCTTCGGCGCGATAGCTAACGGACAAATCTATCCAGACGAACGAACCGCGCCAAAGGCGCGGCCGGCAAGCATGGCTCTGTGGTGCTCGTGGTCTAAGCGGTCGCCGCGGCTCTGCCGCGCCGATCGCTAAGACCGGGGGTAAATCGTGGCCGGCGCGTCCCGCTATGCGGGCCACCCCGACCACTCAACCCGGCCCGTCCGGGCGTTGCCCGGACCCTTGGCCACGGCTAAAACGGCCATCGTCTGCAACGGCATCAGAGTTTTGCATCAAGGGGGCGATCTACGCGGCCGGGTTTGTCGTAGGCGAAATATTTCTCCCTAAGGCAAGGCCGGAGGCCGCGTCAGGCCCGTAGGGCTCGCTCGCGGGGAGACGGTGGACAACTGCGGAACCCCGGCCAACGAGCCGGGGCTGTCCACACCCTTGTGGTGTGGGCAGCGCAGTTGCCCACCGGCGGGCGCGGGATGCTCCCTCCCCTCTTGTAGACCACTCACGGCCCGGATACGGGCCGTGTTCACATTTACCGCGTAGCGGTCACTTTTTGGGGTTTCGAGGTCTCCGGCGAAGCCGGATTTTTTATTTTTCGAGCGGTTACAACTGATGGTAAAATCACATACTACGTAGTTTATACGTATATTATGGGGATAAACACATGATTGTTACCGTAGGAAATCCAAAAGGCGGTGTCGGTAAATCGACCCTTGCTGTTCAGCTTTCTCTAGGGTTGACCGCGCGCGGTGAGCGGGTTTGGTTGATCGACGGTGACCGCCAGGGGACAAGCATTGGCGCGATTACGGTGCGAGCCGAAGGCGGCCGCACGCCGATTCCCGCAGCGGCCTATCCCGATGGCGCGACACTTCGAAGCCAAGTCACGCAACAGCGCCATTTGCATGACCACATCATCATCGATGCGGGCGGGCGTGATTCAACGGCACTACGGGCAGCATTGGCCGTGTCTGATATGGTACTAATTCCGTTCCTGCCGCGCAGCTTCGATGTGTGGGCGCTCAACGACGCTGCGGCGATCTTGGCTGAGGCCCGCGCGGTTAATGACATTAAGGCATGGGCTGTGTTGAACGCAGCAGATCCGCAGGGCGGCGACAATGCCGAGGCAGAAGAAGCGATTCGGGAGCTGGACGGAATCGAGCTGTTACCGGCGCGCATTACCCGTCGAAAGGCGATCGCTCACGCTTCCGGCGCTGGCTTGCATATCGAGGAATACAAGCCTCGCGACGCCGCCGCATGCGCCGAAATCGCAGCGCTTACTGATACGCTGTTTATGCGTAGTTAATACGTATAAACAGCGTTGCTTAAAGGTATTTATTATGGGACTTACAAAGGCACCAAAGAAGCCGCCGACCGATGCGACGGCCGAGTTCATCAATCGTGCGCCGGATGCTCCGCCCCGCTCGGAGCAACAATCCCCCGCAGAGGTGTCGCAGAACAAGAAGCCAATCACGATCACATTCGATCCGGTGTTGCTCGCCCAGCTCGACGCAGCGGCAAAGCGAATGGGTATCAGCCGATCTAGTGCGCTGGCCGTTGCCGTATCCAAGTGGCTCGGTATCGAGTAGTGCCCCTTCGCGGACGTCAACCAAGCCTCGATCGCGAGGTTTGAAGATCCACCCCTTCGGGTGATCACCGTATACCCCGGCCGGATCGGCTAAAATTGCTTCGCCGTCGAAACAGCGACGGCACAGGTTTGGAAGCCTGTTTGCACCAACCGCACACCTGCCTCGCGGCAGGTCGTGCGCTTGCCTCTGCACGCCTATGGGCGGGCCGTGGTGGGAGAGCCGAAAGGCTCGCCGGAGTTGGTGCCGGTCTTCCAATCCTGCCATTGCGCCCGCTCACCCCTCTCGGGGCAGCGGGTTTCCATATGCGCGGGAGACCAGCAATGCCCGAAGACCTCATTCCCCTTTCCGACGACGACCATGCGTTGCTGCGCGAGTATCTGCTTGGGCTAGTACTTTACGCCGGCAGTGTCTACGCACAGGAATTTGCAACGCTGACAGGCTTGGCGGCCACGCTACGCAAGTGGTTGCCGGCCGGGCACGACTGCACCAGGTTGGCGGCCGAACTCGAACAACACGCCCGCCGAGCACGGGGCGACCTGAAGCGGGATCTGGCAATGCTACGCGGACTGAATCCAGCGATGCCACTTTCAACGCGCAAACACTAGAGCTGCTTCGGCGTCTTGACGCTGGCTACCCTTCCACCAGCTATTTACCGTCAACGTATTTTATATATATAGTATACGTATACACTACATTGTTAATACATCATAATGGCGTCTCCCATACGTAGTTCAACAACAGGAGATTTCCATATGAAACCGTTGCTTTTGTCCCTTTCCTTGCTGGCCGTGATTCCAGCCACATCGCACGCTCAAGCGGCCGGCAGCGTGCTCGTTAGCGCGGGCTGGATGCACCTTGCGCCGCAGTCCAGCAGCGGCCCGTTGACGCTAACGAGCGTCGGCGGAGCATCGGTCAACACCGGCATTCCCCACACCGGCATCGAGGCCGGCAGCTCGGATACCTTGGGCCTGTCGGCTACGTACTTCGTGACGGATCACGTTGCGCCCGAGCTGGTGTTTGGCATTCCGTCGACGTTCGATCTGGAGGGAAGGGGAGCGCTGGCCAGCTACGGGAAGCTGGGAAGCGCGAAGCAGTGGAGTCCCGCGCTGTTGCTCAAGTATTACTTCCGCGACCCACAGGCACGACTGCGCCCGTATGCCGGCGTCGGCGTGACCCGTATCTGGTTCACAGGCGCGAGCGTGACCAACTCCACCTTCGAGCAGAAGGCGCTGGGTGGCTCGACCACCGTTTCCACGGATCGGTCGTGGGCGCCCGTCCTCAACCTTGGCGTCAATTACGCCGTTACTGAGCACTGGTTCGCCGGCTTTTCGCTCTCGTACATCCCCGTGAGCGTGACGGCGCGACTGAATACGGCCGTGCCGTCGCCGGTCGGCACCATTCCCGTTCAGTCGCAAACCAAGATCCGGCTCAACCCGATCGTGGCGTTCGTGAACGCCAGCTATCGCTTCAGGTGATGAAACCGCTATGAACACTCTTGTTGCTGGGGCCGTGGGCGCTTCCCTTGGAATCGCTGGGCTTGTCCTGTACGTCATGCACAACGCCCATGTTCAGGACGCGACCAGCGTGCAGGTGGCAAAGATGGACTGCCACAACGCGCGCTTTGACGAAGACTTTGCCCGCATGCGCGGCGACTCGCAGCCGGCGTTACAGCGCGCCGCATCCGAGGCCGATGCCGCCTGCGGTGAGTATCGAGGCAAGAAGGCTGCGGCCGAGGTTCGCCAGGTCGAGCGCAACCAGTCGAGCGACCAGCTCGTCCGCGACCTGAACGACGCACTCAAAAAATAGAGGTCTGACAATGAGCTTTCAAAATTTTCCCGTGGTGATGGCCGGCTTGGTTGGCCTTGTCGTGTTCCAGTCCGGCATCAGCCATACCGCTGTCGGCCAAGGCGTTTCCGGCTTCATCGTGAACGCCGTCTTGCTGGCACTTGCCGCGCGCCTGCTGAAATAACGGAGACCATCACTATGAACCGCACGCACCTTTCTACACTGGCCATGCTGGCCGCCTCTCTCATCGCCCATTCTGGCGCGATCCACGCGGAGCCGGCCGGCGCTGGCGTTGCGCCGATCCGCGCCGGCATCCCGCCTGACCTCAACGTACTCGAAAGCAGCCTCTGTCCGCTCGGCGAGGCCCCCCGGAGCCTTGCTATCGGGAACGTGCAATCGTGGACGTGCGGCCCGTGGGTGGCCGTTTCCGCCCCGGAGCCGGCCACGGACGGCCGCCCGGCCGGCTGGGTGGTCTCGTATTCGGGCGTCGTCCAACCGGGCAAGGCCGAGAGCGTTGCCGACGCTGAACGGCAGTGCACGGAGGCCAACGCAACCGTTACTCGCCGGTCTGCCACATCGATCGAATGCCGGATCGCTTCCGCAGGGGCCGAACAAATCGTGTCCTATTCAAAATCCACCGTGACCAAACCACACGTACTGTTCGGGCTGAATTGGTTTGAAACTCGGCAAGATCACATGACCTTCACAGTAACCGTTCGACCCGCTAACGGGGCGGTATCCAAGGGATAAATCGGTCGAACGAGAAAACCCGTATGTCACCCCGGCGCGTGAGCGTCCGGGGAATTTCACCACCGAGACCAGAATGAAAATAAAGTACATCATCGTCACAGCACTGATTGCCGCAGCCTTGGCTGGTTGCAGTAAGAAAGAGGCAGGCGTTTCCGCCGAGTCGTCGCAAAGCACCGGATTCCGTGGCGAGTTTGGACAGTCCAATACCAAATCCGAAAGCGTATCCAAGTCAAACAAGGTCGTCGCAAAGCAGCAGTTGCTGACCGAGATCATTATGGCGGCGCAGGGGGCGCAAGACTATTTCGGGGACAACTACTACATATCGTGGAACACGAAAGACGCTCCGAAGTATAAGGCGGCAATTGATTTTAATGACGGCCTGACGGATGCAAAGTCAGCATGGGAAAATGGTGCTCGTTTCCATTTTGGGCCGGGCGGCACTCCGTTCGATGGTGAGATTTTCAAGAACAAGAGTGGTGTCATGGAATTCGCTAAGTCAATGACTTTGCCGAAGCAGTATGAGGATTGGGCGAAACCGCTGGACGATATCGCGTCAAAATACCTGAAAGGGGATGCGCAGGCCGGTGAGGATTTCCTGTTGAGACGACTTGTGATTGAAACGTTTTTGCAGGGCGTTTCTCCTAGCCGTGGCTGGGTGAAATACGATGATGCGACTCAGGAGCAAAGCATGATGGTTTACATGAACAGGAAAATGCGAGAGCTGAATTTCGCTAACCTGTTCGCGGCCGAGGTCGCCCGAACCATGCCGCAGAGTTTTCAGAACCCGACAGATTTGCGGCATGATTTTCTTGAGGCAGTCGTGAAGATTCCGAACGCAGCCTATTACGCGATGTTCAAGCAGGCGTCGGATATAGCAGCCAAGGCTATAAAAGTGACTGTAGGGCAGGGCGACCCATCATGGAGCAGCGGTATTTATGAATATGACGGTCCACCCACTGGCTGGGTATATAGGGTGGGCGGCCAGGTGGTGTTTGGACAGGGCTACATTAACAGCCAGCTCTATGAGGTAGAAGTGGCGAGCGCTCTAGAGCTTAGCGCGAAGAAGGAGCGGGCGGATAGGCAGACTGAATCATTTGGCACTGACCAATCTGATAAGGCGTCGGTCAGGGTTAAGTAATAGGTGATTTTCGGGGTGCATGGGGCGATTCGCCCATGCACCGAGGCATGGATCGCGTGGACAGGGGGCGGGTCGTTCAGCTATGCTGAACTGGAAAAGCGGCACACATTACGCACCTACGGTGCATGTGTTAAAACCGCTGAAATGCCCGTGTGATCGGGCTTTCCAGCGTAATACGCAAATCTAAAAACGTGTAATACAAAGGCCGTGCCGAAAGCGGCGCAAATCAATACATACAAGGACGAAACGGGGAATACATGGAGCAATCGAAGATCATCAGCCTGCGGCTGCCTGTCGAGCTGCTGGACAGGGTAGACGAGCATGCGGAGACCGTTGGCGGGGACAGTAACCGGTCGTTTGTGCTGCGTTCGTTGATCGAGGCTGGTTTAGAAAAGAACCGATTGGAAGCTCAGATTTCGGAATTGCAGGCGAGCATGTCGAGGTTAATGCTGGTCGTCGAGAAGTCGTTTCTTATGGGTTATCTCGGCGCTCGCATCATGACCGATGCGCATAGCGTCGAAAAAGAGCGGCGTGAGCAGATAAACGACGAGGCAAATCGACTGTTGGTTAAGGCGATGGTGGAAAAATTCGGGTACTAAAATGGCAATCAATAAGCGATCGCGACTCGATGATTTCACGCGCGGTAGTGATGCGCTTTGGCATTCTATCCATATGGCGACTGCCGGAATTCAACGGCTGGCGATCGTGGCGGGTGCCGTGGCGCTCGCCATATTTTCTAGCGCGTTGCTCTTGGTGACTAATGCGGTAGAGCGTGAGGTGATATTCAAGCATTATCTGGCTGAGTTGCTTGTGGCGTTCGGGGTGAATATTGCTGTCAGATTGCCGATTGGTGGGGGCGTCGAGTTGTCAGCCAGTCAAGCCGCTGACGTAACAGGCCAGGTTATCGGTCGGCGCGGCTTTGTGGTGTTTGTTATCGGTGCGGTATCTATCGCGGTGGGCGTGTTTGTCGCAAAACGCGTTGCCGCCCACAAGATGAAATTGGGTGCGGACGAAGCGACCGACAAATTTTTGCGAGGGCAAAAAATAGTGTCGGCAGACGAACTGAGCGGAATGACAAATTTGGAGGCAAGGGCGGGTTACAAAATCGGGGGCGTAGGGATACCAGATGCTTTGATGACGCGCAACGCCGCATTCATGGGGGGAATGGGTGCGGGTAAGACTCAGGGTATCTGCCACCTAATCGACGCATCGCGGCCGAGGATGAAGGCCGTGGTGTATGACACCAAAGGGGACTATATCCAGAAATACTATGACCCGGCCCGTGGTGACATCATCCTGAATCCGATGGATTTGCGGTGCGCCGAATGGTCGATATTCGATGACATGCAGGACGACATTGATTATCGGACAGTCGCACGTTTTTTTATCCCAGACGCGGAAGGCGGGAACGGGCAGAACCAGATTTTCGTGAACGGGGGGCGGAAGGTTCTGGAAGACGTAATGAAGCTCGTAAAGATGGGGCCGGATTTCGAAAAAAGTATGAGCGAAGTGGCCCGCGTCGCTATGCGAATGCCGCTCGCCGAGCTTCATAAATACCTTGTCCGGTACGAGCTGGACAGCGCGCAACTGATGACCCCGGATAATCAAAAGGCGGCCAGCTCGTTCCGAATGGAGATTGTGACTGCGCCTGCATTGAGCTTTTTTAAGCTGTTTTCATCCAGTGGATTTTCGATCCGCAAGTTCATTGAATCAGACTCGGCGGGATGGCTTTTCCTTGCGAGCAACCCGAAGCAGCATGAGGCGATCGCGCCGTTCGTTGCGGTGTGGCTGGAGCTGGCCGTGTTGGCCGCGCTGTCGGGGCCGCTGATCGATCACATGCGGGTGCAATTCGTCCTTGATGAGCTGGCGACCCTGCCGAGGCTGAATGCGCTGCCGCGCTCGATGACGCTGGGGAGGGAATACGGGATCAGTACGCTGATCGGGATGCAGAACGAAGCCCAAGGGCGGCATATCTACGGCGACCTGCTGTTCCGCACGATGCTGGCCAACGCCCAAACCAAGGCCATTTTCCGCACCGAGGAGACCGAGAGCGCAAAGGCACTCGCGGCGTTTCTTGGTTCGCAGGAAGTGGACGAAGCCACAGCCGGCAACACGCACGGCGCGGACACCGCCCGCGACAGCAGCCAGATCGGCCGGAAACGCGCCGAAACGGCGTTGGTCATGGCATCGCAGGTTCAGACGCTGCCGGACCTGACCGCGTATCTGAAGGTGGCGGGCGGGTATCCGGTGGCCGAGGTCACGATTCCCTATGTCAAGCGGCCCATCATCGCGCCAGCGTTCGAGCCGCGCCCGTTGCCGGTCATCGAGCAACGCGAGCCGATCGCGCCGGCCTACGAGGCCGAGTCGCCGCCCGAGCTGGCCGATTATGAGTGGCCGACCGAATTGCCGCCCGCGCTGCTGGACGACGATCGCGGCTTGTTCTGAGCGTCTATCACACCACTACAAACGAACCAGAGACGGGGAACGCATGATTTCGATGCACGCGATCGGCAACGCCAGCGGCGCGGCCAAGTACTACACGACCGAGCAGGCCCGGATTGAATACTACGCCGGCGAGGTCGTGCCGTCCGCGTGGGGCGGCCGGGGAGCCGAGATCAATGGTTTGTCCGGCCACGTGCAGGCCGGCGACCTGAGCCGCATTCTCGCCGGCCAGGTGAACGAACTTGGCATCGACGGGGAGGCGCGACAGGCCCAGCTCGGCCGTACCGTCACCGATACGGCGACCGGCGAGAAGACCACCGAGCATCGTGCCGGCTGGGATCTGACTTTCTCCGCGCCCAAGAGCGTGAGCGTCGAGGCCGAGGTTTTCGGGCAAAAGGGCGTGCGGGACGCCCACGAAGCGGCCGTGCAGGCGTCCATGAATTGGCTGGAAGCCGAGGGCGCACAAACCCGCGTCAATCAGCAGTTTGTGCAGACCAGCAACCTGACCTATGCCAGCTTTTCGCACGCGACGAGTCGCGCCGGCGATCCGCAGACCCATACGCATGTACTGATTGCCAATGTCACCTATCACGATGGCAAGGCGTACTCCCTCAGCAATGAAAAGCTGATGCAGTTTCGCACGACGGCGGATGCCGTTTACAAGAACGAGCTGGCCGGCCGCCTTCGCGAGCAAGGCTATTCGCTGCGGTTCGACGGCCGCGGCGAATTCGAGATTGCCGGCTACAGCAAAGGCCAGCTCGAGCAATTCAGCAAGCGTTCGGGGGAGCGCGATGCCGCGCTCGAGCGCCGGGGCATCGATAAGGATTCGGCCAGCTACGAGGCGCGGCAGGCCGCCGTGTTGGCCACGCGTGCAGACAAGGCCGAGGGGCATAGCGAGAGCGCCGAGGCGCACCGCGATCGCTGGCAGGCCGAAGCCGAGCACGCCGGCATCCAGCAAGCCCCGCTCGGCGCTTACACGCTGGCCGAGCAGCCGAGCGCGGCCGACGTCGTGCGCAGTGCGATCGCATCGCTTGCCGAGCGCGAGCAGGAGTTTTCGCGCAAGGACTTGGTGAAAGAGAGCATGCTACAGAGTTCGGGGCGCGCATCGAGCGCCGAGCTGATCGCGGCGATCGACGCGGCGGCCGACACGGGCGAGCTGGTACAGCGCGCGCAGGATCGTGCCGGCGCACGCTATACGACGCGCGAGGCGATCGCCGGCGAGCGCTGGGCCGACAAGACCATCACGGCCGGCCGCGACGCCCACACGGCGATTCTGAGCGATGCCGAGTTCGACAGGCGGCTGGAGGCCTTCGAGAGTCGCAAGGGGTTTGCCCTCAAGGATGAGCAGCGCGACGCCGCCAGAAGCATCCTCACGGGCCGAGACCAGTTTTCCGGGGTGCAGGGTGCCGCCGGCACCGGCAAGACGACGATGCTGGAATTCGTGCGTGAGGCGGCCGAAAGTCAGGGCTGGAAGGTGCAGGGCTTTTCGACCGGAGCGGCGCAGGCAGAAAAGCTGCAGGCGGATTCCGGCATCGAGTCGAGCACCACGGCATCGTTTCTCGGCAAGGCCCGTAACCTGCAGGATGCCGGCGTCGGTCAGGCCAAGATCATCTACATCAACGACGAAGCGTCGATGGCCGGCCAGAGGGAGTTTAACGGCGTGCTCGATGCCACTGTTCACGCGGGTGCCAAAACGGTGTTTGTCGGCGATCGCGCGCAACACCAGTCCGTCAGCGCCGGCGGTGCATTCGAACGGGCGCAGATCCACATGACCATGTCGGAGCTGAAACAGATCAGCCGTCAGCAGACCGACGAGGCCCGCGCGCCGGTTCGCTCGATCATCGAAGGCCATTACGGGGACGCGATACGCCACACGGCCGTCGAGTTTGCCGGCGCGCGGCGTGGCATCGAGGATAAGTGGGCGGCGATCGAGGCGCAGAGCGACGGCGCACTGACGAAAGCCCAGGTGCAGCAGCGTCGCGATGAAATCAAGGTCGCGCGCCAGGTCGACAACGAACACGCGATCAAGGCCATTGCAGCCGATTACGCGGCGCTGCCATCCGATGAGCGCGCCAAGACCATCGTTGTGACAGCAACGAACGATGACCGCCGCTCGATCAATCAGGCGATCCGCAACCAGTTGAAGGCCGCCGGCGAGCTGTCGGCTGAAACCACGCAGGTAGATACGCTTCGCGCCAAGGATTTGACGCGCTCGCAGCGATCGCAGGCAACCAGCTACCAACCGGGCGACGTGCTGAAGAAAGCCGGCCGCGACGGCTCGGTGTCGTATCTGACCGTGCGCGGCATCGATGCCAGCGCCAACCGCCTGACCGTGGACGGCGACGGCCCCCGGCCGCGCACGATCGAGGCCAAGCAGGCGGGCAGGATGCAGGCGTATACCACCGACGTTCACGAGTTCGCCTTTGGTGATCGCATTGCCTTTGCCGAGAACGAGCGATCCACAGGCATTAAGAACGGCGACGCCGGCACGTTCATCGCCGCTCATGGCGGCAAGCTGACCGTGCTGCTGGACAACGGCAGCCGGAAGGAAATCGACCTGTCACGGTACAAGCAACTGGATCACGGCTATGTGATGACCAGCCACAAATCGCAGGGCCAAACCGTCAGCCGCGCACTGGTTCACCACAACACGGACGGCGGCCGTCACGGTCAGCGCGAGACCTACGTGAACAACACCCGCCATCGACACAAGGTCGTCACCTACACGCAGGACCGTGAGCTGGCCGCCAAGCAGGCGTCGCAGGAGGTCAACAAGACCTTGGCGACCCGCGCCCGCCACGCGGCGGGCGAACCGCGCGAGAACAGGCACGATGCCGCCCTTGCCGCTCGCTCGGCCACCTACGCCGATTACCGGTCCAGCCCGCGCCAGGTGCGGCCCGAGCCGACGCGTAGCGCCGAGGCACCCCGAGCTGAGGAACGGCAGCAGGAGCGCGGGCAGCAGCGTGACAAGGGCATGGAGCTGGGGTTGGGCTGACGACGGGTCATTATCGCGCCTTGATACGGTGACGATTCCGCTACGTGCGACAATGCTTTTCTCTCAGGTTCTGGCACGGCCCTCGGAATAGCCAGATCCATTTTTAGCCGATCCCAGCGATCGGCTTTTTTTCGCCCGTCGAGTGTCTATCGCACCACCGCTAAACATCAAGAATTGTCAGGCGTTGTTGAAAATCAGACGAATCGTATAGACACGCTCGCCAGAATGCTGAAAGCATTACCAAGATAGGGCCAAAATCATCGGGAGAGCGTGGGATGAAGCGATATTTGCTCAAGCAAGGCGACAAGTCCTCAAACGGAGGCGTCGTTACGGAAGGGATTCCAAACTGTACGCACCACGGGACGCCGCTAACGTTCATTGGTGCGCAAGTCTACTGCCACGGCTGCAAGACGGTCGGTCACATTGCACCCAAGGGGCCGCGTTGGCCCGATAGCATGCACGGCAAGGAGCAGGCGCTAGACGGCGATATCTGCCTCTGCCAGTGCGTTCCGCCCCCGGTCATGATCGCGTCACAGCACGATAGTTTCCATAGCTTCGAATCGCACCATCTGGCGGATATGGGTTATGGAGTGGGCGCGGAATCGCTGACGCAGCAATATCGCGGGAACTACGATGAGCGCGTTCGTGTTCTCAACGAGTCCGGGCAACCCATACCGAGCATCCCCTATCACATCAAGACCGCGACCGGAGCCGTTTACAAAGGTCTTACCGACGTTTCGGGATACTGCCCGCGTGTGTACACGGACGACGTGTCAAAACTCGATATCGCAATCGGAATGCAAGCTTTGGAACGGTGGGACGCATGAGTGATTTTGTTTATCAGACGCACACGAACGATAAGACAGATTCGACGTTTGACGTGCTCGGGCATGTGATGCCCGCAAGGGCTTTTTTCTTTATTACTGTTGATGAAGTTGGACCGGAAGGGTTTCTTGTTCGGCGCACTTATTCGAGTGTTGATGATCCGCGTATGCCGAAAGGGTTAACGCCTTTACAGAAATTTCAGATTGTATATCCTGAAATGTCAGGTCTTACTTCTCCTAATCCGTCGGGTTTGGCTAAGGCGGCAGAGCATGTTTTGCAACGCAATGATCTAATAAAGATTGAAACGCAATTCGTATCAACGAGTGGGAATTTCCCCGGAGGGGCCGATCGTTTTCATGGTTCGGAAAATCCTTCTAAGGTGGTTTATATTGATATTGCCAAAGCGAAACGTTCCGGGGCTGTGCTGGTGTCTCCCGAAGAAATTGGACGGAGCATTGATGAGTATGTGAAAGGCATGCCATCAAAGGTAAGGCGTGAAGCGGAGTATTTGAAGAAAAAATCTTTGGGTGTTGATAACGAATATTTAGTTAAGCCCAATCCTGTCGTTCCGGCTGATGGCATTTTCACGCAGCGCGGACTTAAGGCTGCGTTTGGTATCCAAAAATTTGCGAAGGTTGTTCAGGTCTTTGGTATTTTCTTCACCGCATATGATTTGTCTAAAGCCACAGAGGAGTCCATCAGGTTCAAGTCCGTAAAGCCCATAACAAAAGCGACTCTGAAACAAATAGCGGGGTGGGAGGGCAGCATTGCTGGGAGGTGGGCGGGCGCTGCACTTGGCGCGAGAATGGGGGCGACCGCTGGGGCGCTTTGCGGTATAGAATTGGGACCGGGTGCAATCATTACCGGTGCGATTGGCGGAATCATCGGGGGCGCGCTCGCTTATACAGGCGAATCGTACGTGTTGGATAAAACAATGGGCGATTAGGGAGGGCAATGTGGGAATTTTTGGTTGGTTGAAAAAATCGCCTGAATCCGATGCAAAGACGGCACTTGAGAAAATGTTTCCGTTTCCGCATTCATTTGATGCGATGTTGGATGCGTTCTCTAAGTCGGTAGACGGTGCTGCACTTGATGCGCTGTCAGATATTCCGAATTTACGCGGAATGCAGAATCTTGGATTGAATGCCGTACTGTTGACGCGGCATATTGAGATTCAGGCGTTTCCGCGCTATCTGAGTTTGATTAGGCGGGGGTGGGAAGAAGTTCGGCTGCTGCATTATCAGAATGGCAATTTTCATACGTTCATTTCTTTCTCGGATGAATTGGGCGGTCGAAATGTCCATGTCCTGACAAATTCCGCAGAATTGATCGCGGATCAAGCTAAAGAAGAGTTTGGGCCACCGCCGCCTTGGGTTGTGTGGTGCTACTACGGGCCATTTGTTCGGTATAACGAAGGTGCCGAAGAATTTTGGTTGAGATATTTTTGGGGTCCTTTTTGGGATGGTCTGACTCCTGATGCGCGAGATTCATATATTGACAGACATAGTAAAGAAGCGCTTTCGTATATGTCTGAGCAGGAATGGGAGGATTGGGTATATTCAACCCGGAAGAATGATCCGGAATATAGGGCGCGTGAGGGGCTTTAATGGCTGTTAAGACACAATACATTGCGCCGCTTTCTCTATGGGTTGTGGTGCGCCGCCGCGTGCTCGATTCGGGACTGTTCATAGAGCCAGCTTGGACCGGATCGGCTCAAGAGGGGATATCTGGTCCGGTAATCTTCGTTTCGCGCCTGCTGGCGCACATGTACGCATACCTGCGTAACGAATACCACAGCGACGATGACACCGGCCACTGGAAAGCGATTCCGCTACATGATTTCGACCTGTTGGACCATGCGAACGGGATAGACGGTACGTTGTATTGCATGATGGCTTTCGGGTTCGCGATGGAGACCGAAACCGACGTGATATGCATACACTCTCCCCGGATTCGCTACGTGCCTCTACCGTTCAACATTCCGCCGAACACTGGCGGGGTAACATTCTCGTTCAATCAATGGGCGTTTGACTTCATGCGCGATGAGTGGAAAGCGCTTGGTCTGGGGAACTATGAACGCGAATTGGAGGCTATGGACGAGTTGGACGAATCAGGCTTTGATCGTCTAAAACAGACGGCCATAGCTAGGCTAGGCATCTGTCGGGAACCTTCCGGGCGTGATGGCCCTTGGGCGGTTTTCAGCACGCGGCAGGACACATGGGTTGCCGGATACGAAGCGCCGCCCGAGCTGGCGCGCGGGCTGCACTGACGTGACGCGAGGTGTTGTCGGGTGTTATGTCGCATTCCCGCCCCGGACAATAATAGCAGAACGCCCGGTGTACAATAAATCGGGAGTCTGTACAATAATAACCGCTGACCCAAAACTCTCGCCAGCGTGAGCTGGCCCCACCGGGAGCGACACCGATGCGATCCGAACAGATGACCTCCGCTGAGCGCGCGGCCCTCGAACGCCTCCTTGAGCACGCGCGCGGCGACACGCACCAGAGCCGGCGCGTCGCCGATTTCCTGCTCGCCTGGTGGAATGCCGGCGAGTGCGGCAAGTACGACCTCACCACCGCTTGGGGCGTGGACGACGCCATCGTGGAGGATATGTGCGTGGTGTTCCGGCTCGCCTCGCGCGCGAACAGCTACCCCGACACGCTCGGCTACGGCCCGCAGTTCGAGGCCGTCGTGCAGGCATGGCGGCCGGAGCTGGCCGCGAGCCACTGACGGAGATCCCACATGGCAACCGAAACCATCGACCAAAAGACCCTAACCCAGCTTGTAGAGGCCGGCGCGGTGCGCGCGGCGCACGTCGTCGGCCACGGCAACGGCTGGACGATCGCAGCGCGCTACGGCCTGACCGAGCGCTTTCTGTCGGCCAAGCGCGGCGACGTGCGCGTGTTCCGCAAGCTTGAAACGCTGGTGAGCTTCCTGCGTGACATGGGCATCAGCCGCTTCGACGTCGACGCGGCCGGCTTCGATCCGGCCGCCGGCGGCCCGACCCGGCCCGACCGGTCGGCGGCGCTCAAGGAGGCGCACGCCGCGCGCGCGTATGACAAGTGGTTCCGTGAGCAGGTGCAGCAGGCGATGGACGATCCGCGCCCGCGGATTCCGCACGCAGAGGTGCAGCAGCGGATGGAAGCGAAGAAGGCGGCATTGCGAAAGCAGCTCGCGCGCGGGGCTAAATGATCGTTGAATGGAACCCGCAGGCGAGCGAAGATCGCGACAGGATTTTTGATTACATCGCGGCCGACAATCCCAGCGCCGCGCTTGAGCTGGATGACCGGATCGGCGAGCTGACCAGCGCCCTGCCCGAGCATCCCGAGCTGTACAAGCCCGGCCGCGTGCGCGGCACCCGTGAAATGGTCCTGACGCCCAACCATGTGCTGGTCTACCGGATCGAGCGGCCGGCCGGCGTGATCGAGATCGTGCGCATCATCGGTGCGCGCCAGGACTACCCGAAGGGCAAGCGAAAATGAGGGCGCTGACTGGCGGCGTCCTCATCCCACCTGTTTATTGGGCGGGCTTCCGGTTGTAGACCACCATCCCCGTGGGATGCAGGTTGAACTCCAGGTCACAGCGCACGAACTCCGCTTCGCTGACGTCGCTGAAAATGTGATCGCACAGCCATGCAGCCATCGCGGCCTGCATGGCGTTTTTTTCGATTTCTCGGGCGTCGTCAGCTTGTACCGCCTTGATGAATTCTCCCCCAAAGAACGGCACCGCTCCCTGTGCGAACGCTTTGCCCTTCTCCCTCACGAATGCTTCGCGATCCTTTGCAATCGCGATCAACGCCGGCGCGTCGATCGCGGTTTGGAAGCGGATCGTTTCCTTTTGGCTTTCATCGAAAACGCGCATCTTGACTAGCATGTGTTCTTCCTTCTTCTTCTGGGGTTAGCTACGGGCTGTTGCTGGGCGACGCTGCAATAGTGCACTAGAACAATCGGCGCGCGATGGCCGTGCGCGCGGATTCGTCATGATGCATGTGCCGGATGCCCTGCATGGCGCGACCGATCCAGTCAGCGGTTGGGTTGCCATCCATGGGAAACCGGCCGCCGTTGGTGGCCGGCGCCTCATCAAGATCAGTCACCACCCAAACGCTGACCTTGGTGGCAAGCTCTCCATCACGCATGGACATCTCCTGTTGTCTAATAACCGGAACCCTTGCCCGCTCCCCAATAATTCTTGGGGCCGGGTATCGGCGCGTGATTCCGTTCAGCACCGTATTGGGAGCCGTTGTAACGGCAGCCATAGCCGTGTCGCCACACCTCGTCTTCGTCATCATCGGATGCGTCCCACGGAAGCGCTTTGATCGCGGTCCATAGTTTCTTGAAAACGCTTCGCATCCTCACC